>NZ_JBIWLV010000001.1:937360-1010433 GCF_044766345.1 Streptomyces sp. NPDC102278
GCTTCGGTCGGCTGCGCCGGACTCCGCCCGTCGAAACGCACCGCAGGGCCTCAGCGCTTCCGCTCGACCCGCCGCTCGTCCCACACCGGTTCCTGAGTCTCCCGCACAACACCGTCCGAACCGAAGACCAGATAGCGGTCAAATGTGCGCGCGAACCAGCGGTCGTGCGTGACGCACAGCACCGTGCCGTCGTACGACTCCAGGCCGTCCTGCAAGGCCTCCGCCGATTCCAGGTCGAGGTTGTCCGTCGGCTCGTCCAGCAGCAGCGCAGTGGTGCCGGCCAGTTCGAGCAGCAGGATCTGGAAACGCGCCTGCTGGCCGCCCGAGAGCTTCTCGAAGGGCTGGTCGGCCTGACGCTCCAGCTCGTAACGGCGCAGGGCGCCCATCGCCGCGCCGAGCGGCTTCGCCGCCTCCGTCCACAGGATGTCGACGAGGGTCCGCCCGAAGAGCTCGGGGTGCGCGTGGGTCTGCGCGAAGTGACCCGGCAGCACCCGCGCGCCCAGCTTCCAGGTACCCGTGTGCGTGACGTCCTCGCCCGCGAGCAGCCGCAGGAAGTGCGACTTCCCGGAGCCGTTCGAGCCGAGCACCGCGACCCGCTCGCCGTAGAAGACCTCCAGCGAGAAGGGCTTCATCAGCCCCGTGAGCTCCAGGTTCTCCACGGTCAGCGCGCGCACGCCCGTACGCCCGCCCTTGAGCCGCATCCGGATGTCCTGCTCGCGCGGCGGCTCCGGCGGCGGGCCCGCCTCCTCGAACTTCTGGAAGCGGGTCTGCATCGCCCGGTACCGCGAGGCCATGTCGGGGCTGGAGGCCGCCTGGTTGCGCAGCCGCAGCACCAGGGCCCGCAGCCGGGCGTGCTCCTCGTCCCAGCGGCGCTTGAGCTCCTCGAAGCGCGCGAAGCGCTCCTTGCGGGCCTCGTGGTACGTCCCGAAGCCCGCGCCGTGCACCCACACGTCGCTGCCCGTCGGACTCGCCTCCAGGCTGATGATCTTCTGAGCGGCCTGGGTGAGCAGTTCCCGGTCGTGGGAGACGAACAGCACCGTCTTGCGGGTCGTCTTGAGCTGCTCCTCCAGCCAGCGCTTGCCCGGGACGTCCAGGTAGTTGTCCGGCTCGTCGAGCAGCAGCACCTCGTCCGGCCCGCGCAGCAGCGCCTCCAGCACCAGCCGCTTCTGCTCACCGCCCGACAGCGTGCGCACCTCGCGGAACTGCGCGCTGTCGTACGGGATCGCCAGCGCCGCCATGGTGCAGACGTCCCACAGGGTCTCCGCCTCGTAGCCCTGTACGTCGGCCCAGTCGCTGAGCGCCTGCGCGTACGCCATCTGCGCGGCCTCGTCGTCCACCGTGAGAATCAGCTGCTCGGCCCGGTCCACGGCCTTCGCGGCCTCCCGCAGCCGCGGCTGCGCCACCGACACCAGCAGGTCGCGCACGGTCGTCTCGTCCCGGACGGAGCCCACGAACTGCGACATCACGCCGAGCCCGCCGCTGACGGTGACCCCGCCGCCGTGCGGCTGGAGGTCGCCGGAGATCAACTTGAGGAGAGTGGTCTTGCCGGCGCCGTTCGCCCCCACCAGGGACACCACCGAGCCCTCCCCCACACGGAAGGAGACGTCGGGGAGCAGGACCCGCCCGTCGGGAAGGTAGTACTCCAGGTGGCTGACTTCGAGATGTCCCATGCCGCGCATTCTCCAGGCCGGCGCTCGTCCACCCAAACCGATTCCGTCCCGGATCGGCTCCCGGATCAGCAGCAGCCGGCCCCGGGGAGGGTGCGCAGGTTCCGCGCCTCCTTGCTGCGGGCGGCCAGCAGCTCGTCGGCCGGGTAGCCGACCTCCTCCAGGGTGAGTCCGTGCGGCTTCACCACGTGCACCGAGGAGTCCCGTACGCCCGCGGCCAGCACCGTGCCCGGCCAGTCGGTCGGCCGGTGGCCGTCGCCGACGTGCAGCAGGGCCCCCACCAGCGAGCGGACCATGTTGTGGCAGAAGGCGTCGGCGCGCACGGTCGCGGTCACGATCCCGTCCGCGCCCCGCTCCCAGCCGAGCTGCTGGAGCGTACGGATGGTCGTGGCCCCCTCGCGCTTCTTGCAGTACGCGGCGAAGTCGTGCTCTCCGAGCAGCGCGGCGGAGGCCTCGTTCATGGCGTCCACGTCCAGCGGCCACTGGTGCCACAGCACGTGCCCGCGGCGCAGCGGGTCCACGCCGGCCTGGTGGTCGCCGACGCGGTAGGCGTAGCGGCGCCAGATCGCCGAGAACCGCGCGTTGAAGCCCTCGGGGGCCTCGGCGGCCCGCCACACCCGGACGTCGTGCGGCAGCCTCCCCGCGAGCCTGCGCAGCAGCTTGTCGTGGTGCTCGGCCCACACCTCCTCGGCCAGGTCGAACTGCGCGACCTGCCCGCGGGCGTGCACCCCGGCGTCCGTACGCCCGGCCACGGTCAGTTCGACGGGCTCGGACAGCCGCATCACGGTCTTCAGGGCCGATTCCAGCTCGCCCTGCACGGTCCGCAGCACGCGCTGCTTCGCCCAGCCGGAGAAGTCCTTGCCGTCGTACGACAGGTCCAGCCGCACCCGGACGTGCCCGGGCTCCACCTCGTCACTCACGTGAGCGATCCTCTCAGAAACACGGATACCACCGGGGCAACGCAGAACGGGCCCGCCCCGGAAAGGGGCGGGCCCGTTCAGAGCCGTTCAAGCAGACGCGATCCCGGAGGATCAGGCCTCCTTGGTCTCCTCGGCGGCCGGGGCCTCGGCGGCCTCGGCTTCCTTGACGGCGCGCTTGGTGGCGGCCTCGGCCTCACCGGTGGCCTGCTGGGCGACCGTCAGGGCCTCGACCAGCTCGATGACGGCCATCGGGGCGTTGTCGCCACGACGGTTGCCGACCTTGGTGATGCGCGTGTAACCACCGGGGCGGTTCTCGTAGCGCGGGGCGATCTCGGTGAACAGCGTGTGCACGATGCTCTTGTCCGTGATCGTCTGCAGCACCAGGCGACGGTTGTGGATGTCGCCCTTCTTGGCCTTGGTGACCAGACGCTCGGCGTAGGGACGCAGGCGACGGGCCTTGGCCTCGGTGGTGGTGATGCGGCCGTGCTCGAAGAGCGCCTTCGCGAGGTTCGCGAGGAGGTGCTTCTCGTGCGCGGCGCTGCCGCCCAGACGGGCACCCTTTGCGGGACGCGGCATGGTCTTACTCCTTCATATCTGCACCGGCCGTGTCAGGTACCGGTGTCAGTTCCCCCGGGGCGGACGCCCCGGGAAAGTTCACGATGGTGCTCAGTACTGCTCGGTCTCGACGAAACCGGCGTCCGCGTCGTCGTCGGCGCCGAAGGCGTCGGCGGCGGCGGTCGGGTCGAATCCGGGCGGGCTGTCCTTGAGGGCCAGGCCCATGCCGGCCAGCTTCGCCTTGACCTCGTCGATCGACTTCGCACCGAAGTTGCGGATGTCGAGCAGGTCGGCCTCGGAGCGGGCGACGAGCTCGCCCACGGAGTGGATGCCCTCGCGCTTGAGGCAGTTGTAGGAGCGGACCGTGAGCTCCAGCTCCTCGATCGGCAGCGCCAGATCGGCGGCCAGGGCCGCGTCCGTCGGCGAGGGGCCCATGTCGATGCCCTCGGCGTCGATGTTGAGCTCGCGGGCCAGACCGAACAGCTCGACCAGGGTCTTGCCGGCGGACGCCATGGCGTCACGCGGGCGCATGGCCTGCTTGGTCTCGACGTCGACGATCAGCTTGTCGAAGTCGGTGCGCTGCTCGACTCGGGTCGCCTCGACCTTGTAGGTGACCTTGAGGACCGGGCTGTAGATGGAGTCGATCGGGATGCGACCGATCTCCTGGCCCAGCTGCTTGTTCTGGACGGCGGAGACGTAGCCGCGACCGCGCTCGACGGTCAGCTCCATCTCCAGCTTGCCCTTGCCGTTGAGCGTGGCGAGGACGAGGTCCGGGTTGTGCACCTCGACACCGGCCGGGGGCGCGATGTCGGCAGCGGTGACCAGGCCGGGACCCTGCTTGCGCAGGTACATCACGACCGGCTCGTCGTGCTCCGAGGAGACGACCAGCTGCTTGATGTTGAGGATGATGTCGGTGACGTCTTCCTTGACGCCCGGCACGGTGGTGAACTCGTGCAGGACGCCGTCCACGCGGATGCTGGTGACAGCGGCACCCGGGATGGAGGACAGGAGCGTGCGGCGCAGGGAGTTGCCGAGGGTGTAACCGAAGCCCGGCTCCAGCGGCTCGATCACGAACCGCGAGCGGTACTCGTCGACGACCTCTTCGGTCAGCGACGGACGCTGAGCGATAAGCATGTGTGTTCCTTCAGTCGTGGACGCCCACTATTTGACGTCCGACGGGCACTACGTACAGCAAGGGTACGGGCGGCACGTCCCCCGCGAGGGGTTCGTACCGCCCGGACACTCAAAGACGCACAGGTGCGTCCGTCGCGTCAGACGCGGCGGCGCTTCGGCGGGCGGCAGCCGTTGTGCGGGGTGGGGGTGACGTCCTGGATCGAGCCGACCTCGAGGCCGGTGGCCTGGAGGGAGCGGATCGCGGTCTCGCGGCCGGAGCCCGGACCCTTGACGAAGACGTCAACCTTGCGCATGCCGTGCTCCTGCGCGCGGCGGGCGGCCGACTCGGCGGCCATCTGCGCGGCGAAGGGGGTGGACTTGCGCGAGCCCTTGAAGCCGACGTGGCCGGCGGAGGCCCAGGAGATCACGTTGCCCGAGGGGTCCGTGATCGAGACGATGGTGTTGTTGAACGTGCTCTTGATGTGGGCGTGCCCATGAGCGATGTTCTTCTTTTCCTTGCGGCGCACCTTCTTGGCAGCGCCCTGACGACCCTTGGGGGGCATCTAAATCTCCTACGGGAGGTGGTCGGTCCTACAGCGCAAGACCGCTGAACAGGACTACTTCTTGCCCGGCTTCTTCTTACCGGCGATCGCGCGACGCGGACCCTTGCGGGTACGGGCGTTCGTGCTGGTGCGCTGACCGTGCACCGGGAGGCCACGACGGTGGCGAACACCCTGGTAGCACTGGATCTCGACCTTGCGGCGGATGTCGGCCTGGATCTCGCGGCGGAGGTCACCCTCGGTGCGGAGGTTGGCGTCCACGTACTCGCGGATCTTGACCAGGTCCTCTTCGGCCAGGTCACGAACGCGGGTGTCGGGGTTCACACCGGTGGCCGCAAGGATTTCCTTGGACCGGGTGCGACCGACACCGAAGACGTAGGTGAGTGCGATCTCCACGCGCTTTTCGCGCGGGATGTCGACACCGGAAACGCGTGCCATTCAATGGCTCCTGTGTGTTCGGGGGTCTTCAGCAGAATCGACCCCGACCGCCGACCACACCTGATGGGTGGTGGTACGTCCGGGTCCCCGGCCCCCGCCGGAGGTGCCGCCGGCCCTGGTCAGGGCTGGGCGGATTCTGCGTATGTACGTTTTCTTACGTCGCGCGAAGAACTGCGGAGTGCAGGTCGGTCGGCGTGCGTCAGCCCTGGCGCTGCTTGTGGCGCAGGTTGTCGCAGATGACCATGACCCGACCGTGACGGCGGATCACCTTGCACTTGTCGCAGATCTTCTTGACGCTCGGCTTGACCTTCATTGGGTGAGGTTCTCCGGGTCAGTGCCACCACCCGCGCCGGGACAAGACGCCCAGACGGGAGTGAAGACAAGATCTACTTGTATCGGTAGACGATCCGGCCACGCGTCAGGTCGTACGGAGAGAGCTCCACGACAACCCGGTCATCAGGGAGGATGCGGATGTAGTGCATGCGCATCTTGCCGCTGATGTGCGCGAGGACCTTGTGACCGTTCTGGAGTTCCACCTTGAACATCGCGTTCGGGAGGGACTCGATCACGGTGCCCTCGATTTCGATGGCACCTTGCTTCTTGGCCACGCTTCGCCTTTCGAATCGGCTACCTTGATCGGCGCTCGCGCCCATGCAGGCATGGAGGTGCACGAGAGCCGACGCATCAGTCTACGTCAGGGCTTCCGGAAAGACGAATCCGGAAAGTTTGCCCCACATTGTAGATCATTAACCGAGCGGGTCCGGGGCCGTGGTGACCCCGGCCCCTCTTCCCACCCCGCGCTCGCGGGCTCGGCGCCGGCGCGCCTCACATGCTTCGCACGGCTGCGCCGGACTCCGTCCGTCGAGCGCACGACCGCGGCGCCGAGCCCGTACGCCCGCGGTCAGCCCAGCGGGTCCGGGGCCGTGGTGACCCCGTACTCCGCCAGCTTCGCCTTGCCGCAGTCGGGGCTGGTCAGCACGATCGGACCCGCCTCGGTCAGGGCGATGGAGTGTTCCCAGTGGGAGGACCAGGTGCCGTCGGTCGTGATGACCGTCCAGTCGTCCGCCAGCACCTCCGTCTGGGGGGTGCCCAGGGAGACCATCGGCTCGATCGCCAGGCAGATGCCCGGAACGAGCTTGATCCCCTTGCCCCGCTTGCGCGAGACGTAGTTCAACAGGTGGGGGTCCATGTGCATCTCGGACCCGATGCCGTGGCCGCCGTAGTCCTCGATGATCCCGTACTTGCCGGTCGCGGGACGCGGCTGGCGACGGATGTAGCCCTCGATCGCCTTGGAGATGTCCACGAGGCGGTTGCCGAGCTTCATGGCGGCGATGCCGGCCCACATGGACTCCTCGGTCACCCGCGAGAGCTCCAGGAGCTCAGGCGCGTGCCCAGTGCCCACGAAGGCGGTGTACGCGGCGTCTCCGTGCCAGCCGTCCACGATGGCGCCCGCGTCGATCGAGATCACGTCGCCGTCCTTGAGGACGGTCTTGTCGTCCGGGATGCCGTGGACGACGACCTCGTTGACCGAGGTGCAGATCGTCGCCGGGAATCCGCCGTAGCCGAGGAAGTTCGACTTCGCTCCGGCGTCGGCGATCACCTTGCGGGCCACCATGTCCAGATCACGCGTCGTGGCGCCCGGCACGGCCGCCTCACGGGTCGCCGCGTGGATCGCCGCGACGACCAGCCCGGCCTCCCGCATCTTGGCGATCTGCTCGGGCGTCTTGAGCTGCACCATGGACGTGCCTTCCACCTTCTGAATCGGGACTTCTCAACAGTACGGCCGCGGCGCCCTGAGGACACCGCGGCCGTACCTGCACAGCAGGGGGTACTACTTCTTCAGGGCTTCCATCGCGCGCTTCGTGACGTCCGCGACCTCACCGAGGGCCGGGATGGTCACGAGCAGGCCCTGGGCCTTGTAGTAGTCGATGATCGGCTCGGTCTGCGTGTGGTAGACCTCCAGCCGGTTGCGGACCGTGGCCTCCGAGTCGTCACCGCGCTGGTACAGCTCGCCACCGCAGGTGTCGCAGACGCCCTCGGCCTTCGCCGGGGCGTAGGTGACGTGGAAGACGTGCGCCGAGTCGTTCCGGCAGATCCGACGACCGGCGATGCGCTTGACGACCTCGTCCTCCTCGACCTCCAGGTCGAGGACGGCGTCCAGCTTCATGCCGGCGGTCCGCAGCATCTCGTCCAGCGCGACGGCCTGCGAGACGTTCCGCGGGAAACCGTCGAGCAGGAAGCCGTTCGCGGCGTCCGCCTGCTCCATCCGGTCCTTCGCCATGCCGATCGTGATCTCGTCGGGGACGAGGTCACCGGCGTCCATGAACGCCTTGGCGCGCCGGCCGAGCTCCGTGTTCTGGCTGATGTTGGCGCGGAACAGGTCGCCCGTGGAGATGTGCGGGATCGACAGGTTCTTGGCAAGGAACGCGGCCTGCGTTCCCTTGCCCGCACCGGGGGGTCCGACGAGGACGATTCGCATCAGCGGAGGAACCCTTCGTAATTACGCTGCTGGAGCTGGCTCTCGATCTGCTTCACGGTTTCCAGACCGACACCCACGATGATCAGGATGCTCGTCCCGCCGAACGGGAAGTTCTGGTTCGCTCCGAAGCCCGCCAACGCCATCGTCGGCACGAGAGCAATGAGACCCAGGTACAGCGACCCCGGCCAGGTGATCCGGTTGAGTACGTAGCTGAGGTACTCGGCGGTGGGTCGGCCGGCGCGGATGCCCGGGATGAACCCACCATACTTCTTCATGTTGTCGGCAACTTCCTCGGGGTTGAACGAGATCGCCACGTAGAAGAACGCGAAGAAGACGATCAGGAGGAAGTAGACGGCGATGTAGTACGGGTGGTCGCCCTTGACGAAGTGCTTCTGGATCCAGGTGGCCCAGCCGGCGGTGGAACCGCTGAACTGGACGATCAGGGCCGGGATGTACAGCAGCGACGAGGCGAAGATGACCGGGATGACACCGGCCTGGTTCACCTTGAGCGGGATGTACGTCGAGGTGCCGCCGTAAGCGCGGCGACCGATCATGCGCTTCGCGTACTGGACCGGGATGCGGCGCTGCGCCTGCTCGACGAAGACCACGAGGGCCACCATCGCGAGCCCGACCAGGATGACGACGCCGAACTCGACCCAACCGTCGGCGATCTTGCCCTGGAGCTTGATCTGCCAGAGGGCGCCGATGAAGCCGGCGGCGATCGAGATGAACATGAGGATCGACATGCCGTTGCCGATGCCGCGGTCGGTGATCAGCTCACCGAGCCACATGACGACGCAGGTACCGGCGGTCATGGTGATGACCATGACGACCATGGTGAAGATCGAGTGGTCCGGGACGATCTGACTGCGGAGCTGGCAGGACCCGAAGAGGGCGCCGCTCTTCGCGGTGGCGACGAGGCCGGTGCCCTGGAGGATCGCGAGCGCGACCGTCAGATAGCGCGTGTACTGAGTGATCTTCGCCGTGCCGGACTGACCCTCTTTTTTGAGGTTCTCCAGCTTCGGGATGACCACGGTCAGCAGCTGCAGGATGATGCTCGCCGTGATGTACGGCATGATGCCGAGCGCGAAGATCGTGATCTGCAACAGCGCGCCACCACTGAACATGTTGACGAGACCGAACAGGCTGTTGCCGCTCCCGGCCTGGTCCACACAGAACTGAACGTTCTTGTAGTTCACGCCGGGCACCGGGATGTGGGACCCGAGGCGGAACAACACGATGATGGCGAGCGTGAAGAACAGCTTCTTGCGCAGGTCGGGCGTCTTGAACGCCCGGGCGAACGCGGTGAGCACGGTGCCTCCTGCGACCCCCGCGCTACTGCGTCAGAGGTGACGGTCTGAGGGATCGACGATTACGTACAAGCAAAGGTGCAGGCCACCTTACCGGCGACATGGCCCTCCGTGGAACGACCAACCGGGGATGCCCCATATGTGAGGCATCCCCGGTCGGGTTTCAGCTATTAATCACTGAGTTTCGTCTTAGACGAGCTCGGTGACCGTGCCACCAGCGGCGGCAATCTTCTCCTTGGCGGAGCCGGAAACGGCGTCAACCGAGACCTGCAGCGCAACGGAGATCTCGCCCTGGCCCAGGACCTTGACGAGGCTGTTCTTGCGAACCGCGCCCTTGGCGACCAGGTCGGCCACCGTGACCTCTCCACCCTCGGGGTAGAGAGCGCCGAGCTTGTCCAGGTTGACGACCTGGAACTCGGTGCGGAACGGGTTCTTGAAGCCCTTGAGCTTCGGCAGACGCATGTGGAGGGGCATCTGCCCACCCTCGAAGCGCTGCGGGATCTGGTAACGGGCCTTCTGGCCCTTCGTACCACGACCGGCCGTCTTACCCTTCGACGCCTCACCACGACCGACACGGGTCTTCGCGGTCTTGGCGCCGGGGGCGGGACGGAGGTTGTGGGCCTTCAGCGGGCTGTTCTCAGCCATGTTAGTCAACCTCCTCAACCGTCACGAGGTGGCGGACGGTCTGCACCATTCCGCGGAACTCGGGGCGGTCCTCCTTGACGACCACGTCGTTCAGGCGCTTGAGCCCGAGCGAACGCAGAGTGTCGCGGTGGTTCTGCTTGCTGCCGATGTACGACTTCGTCTGCGTGATCTTGAGGCGAGCCATTACGCACCCGCCCCGGCACGTGCACGAAGCAGAGCCGCGGGGGCGACGTCCTCGAGGGGCAGACCACGGCGAGCCGCGATCTCCTCGGGACGCTGCAGGCCCTTGAGGGCCGCCACGGTCGCGTGCACGATGTTGATCGCGTTGGAAGAGCCGAGCGACTTCGACAGGATGTCGTGAACGCCGGCGCACTCCAGAACGGCGCGCACCGGGCCACCGGCGATAACACCGGTACCGGGGGAAGCCGGCTTCAGGAGCACGACGCCCGCGGCACGCTCGCCCGTGATCGGGTGAGGGATGGTGCCCTGGATGCGCGGAACCTTGAAGAAGTTCTTCTTGGCTTCCTCGACACCCTTGGCGATGGCCGCGGGAACTTCCTTGGCCTTGCCGTAACCGACACCTACAGTGCCGTCACCGTCGCCCACCACGACCAGCGCGGTGAAGCTGAAGCGGCGACCACCCTTGACAACCTTGGCGACGCGGTTGATCGCGACAACGCGCTCAACGTAAGCGGTCTTCTCGGCGGCAGGGCCACCGTCGCGACCCTTCCGGTCCCGCCGCTCGCCGCCACCGGCACCGCTTCCGCGGCGCTGGGGTCCAGCCATTGGATTACCTCTCTCTGTTACGTCCGTGAGTCCCGGAACCGGGGCTTAGAACTTCAGCCCGGCTTCGCGGGCGGCGTCAGCCAGAGCGGCAATGCGCCCGGCGTATCGGTTGCCACCGCGGTCGAAGACAACGGTCTCGACTCCGGCAGCCTTCGCACGCTCGGCCACGAGCGCGCCGACGGCCTGGGCCTGGGCGCTCTTGTCGCCTTCGCCACCGCGGATCGAGGTGTCCAGGGTCGACGCGGACGCCAGGGTGTGACCCTGGAGGTCGTCGATGACCTGAGCAACGATGTTGCGGTTGGAACGCGTCACGACGAGGCGCGGACGCTCCGCCGTACCCGACACGTTCTTGCGAATGCGGATGTGGCGGCGAGCCTTGGCAGCGCGCTTGTACGCGTCGCCCTTGGCGATCTTCACACCGTATGCCATGGCTACTTACCAGCCTTTCCGACCTTGCGGCGGATGACTTCGCCGGCGTACTTGACACCCTTGGCCTTGTACGGGTCGGGCTTCCGCAGCTTGCGGATGTTGGCGGCGACCTCGCCGACCTTCTGCTTGTCGATGCCCTCGACCGTGAACTTGGTGGGCGACTCGACCTTGAAGGAGATGCCCTCGGGCGCCTCGATCAGGATCGGGTGGCTGTAGCCAAGCTGGAACTCCAGGTCGGAGCCCTTCGCGGCGACGCGGTAACCGACACCGCTGATTTCGAGAGCCTTGACGTATCCCGTGGTCACACCGGTGATCATGTTCGCCACCAGCGTGCGGGACAGGCCGTGCAGGGCCTTGTTCTGACGCTCGTCGTTGGGGCGGATGACGTTCAGAACGCCGTCCTCACCCTGGGCGACGGCGATGGGCGCAGCGACGGTGTGCGAGAGGGAACCCTTGGGGCCCTTCACCGCGACCGTGCGGCCATCGATGGTGACGTCCACACCGGCGGGAACCTGGATGGGGAGCTTGCCGATTCGCGACATTGCTTTTCCTCCGTTCCCGACTACCAGACGTAGGCGAGGACTTCCCCACCTACGCCCTTCTTGCCTGCCTGCTGGCCGGTGAGGAGACCGTGGGACGTGGAGATGATCGCCACGCCCAGGCCGCCAAGCACCTTCGGCAGGTTGGTGGACTTCGCGTACACGCGCAGACCGGGCTTCGAGATCCGCTTGATGCCCGCGATGGAGCGCTCACGGTTCGGCCCGAACTTCAGCTCGAGGACGAGGTTCTTGCCGACCTCGGCGTCCTCGACCTTCCAGCCGGTGATGAAACCCTCTTGCTTGAGGATCTCTGCGATGTGCGACTTGATCTTGCTGTGCGGCATCACGACGGTGTCGTGGTACGCCGAGTTAGCGTTACGCAGACGCGTGAGCATGTCTGCGATCGGGTCAGTCATGGTCATGAAGTGGCCTTCGGCCTCTCTCGCCGGGGTTTCCTGTATGCGCCATCCCTCTCCCCACTCAGTGGCGGGACGGGTGCGGTGCGGGGACCTACGGCGTAGTAAGTCGTTATGGGCGGCAGACGCCCAACCACACAAGCCTAAGGCATGCGCGGCCGGGCACCTGCCGTCCAGATGCTTACCGAGAGTCTCTGGTTCTCTCCAAGTCCCTAAGGACAGGAGGGAATTACCAGGAGCTCTTGGTCACGCCCGGCAGCTCGCCACGGTGAGCCATCTCACGAAGGCAGACGCGGCACAGGCCGAACTTGCGGTACACGGAGTGAGGGCGACCGCAGCGCTGGCAGCGGGTGTACGCACGCACACCGAACTTGGGCTTGCGGGCAGCCTTCGCGATGAGAGCCTTCTTCGCCATCTCGCTTACGCCTCCTTGAAGGGGAAGCCGAGGTGACGAAGGAGGGCACGGCCCTCGTCGTCGTTGGTCGCCGTGGTGACCACGGTGATGTCCATACCCCGGGTACGGTCGATCTTGTCCTGGTCGATCTCGTGGAACATGACCTGCTCCGTGAGACCGAAGGTGTAGTTGCCACGGCCGTCGAACTGCTTCGGCGACAGACCACGGAAGTCACGGATACGCGGAAGCGCGAGCGACAGCGTACGGTCCAGGAACTCCCACATGCGGTCACCACGGAGGGTGACGTGGCAGCCGATCGGCTGACCCTCGCGCAGCTTGAACTGCGCGATGGACTTCCGGGCCTTCGTGACGGCCGGCTTCTGACCGGTGATCGTCGTCAGGTCCTTGATGGCGCCGTCGATCAGCTTGGAGTCGCGGGCGGCGTCGCCCACACCCATGTTGACCACGATCTTCACGAGGCCGGGAATCTGCATGACGTTCTCGTAGGAGAACTCCTCACGCAGCTTGCCCGCGATGTCCTCGCGGTACTTCGTCTTGAGACGCGGAGTGGTAGCCATCAGATGTCCTCACCCGTCCGCTTGGCAACGCGGATCTTGTTGCCCTCGTCGTCGAAGCGGTATCCGACGCGGGTGACGACCTTCTGGCCGTCCTTCTCCACAACCAGCTGAACGTTGCTGACGTGGATCGGCGCCTCGGTGATCACGATGCCACCGGTCTGCGAACCACCAGCGGTCTGACCGGCCTTGGTGTGCTTCTTGACCCGGTTGACACCCTCGACGAGGACGCGGTTCTCAGTAGGGATGGCCGTGATGACCTTGCCCTGCTTGCCCTTGTCCTTACCGGTGATGACCTGAACCAGGTCGCCCTTCTTGATCTTCATGCTTACAGCACCTCCGGCGCGAGCGAGATGATCTTCATGAACTTCTTCTCGCGCAGCTCACGGCCCACCGGGCCGAAGATACGGGTGCCACGAGGGTCGCCGTCGTTCTTGAGAATGACAGCGGCGTTCTCGTCGAAACGGATGTACGAGCCGTCCTGGCGGCGGCGCTCCTTGACGGTGCGAACGATGACAGCCTTGACGACGTCACCCTTCTTCACGTTGCCGCCGGGGATCGCGTCCTTGACGGTGGCGACGATGACGTCACCGACGCCCGCGTAGCGGCGACCCGAGCCACCGAGAACACGGATGCAAAGGATCTCCTTGGCACCAGTGTTGTCGGCGACACGCAGTCGCGACTCCTGCTGGATCACGTCTATCTCCTGATTGTCTGCCGGTTCCCGGCGGGGGCTTCACTCCGAGGAGCGCGGCCCCCACCGAGCCTGGCGGAACGAACCTGAGGGAAACCCCTCAGGTACTTACTTGGCCTTCTCGAGGATCTCGACGATGCGCCAGCGCTTGCTCGCCGACAGCGGACGCGTCTCCATGATGAGGACGCGGTCGCCGACGCCGGCAGCGTTCTGCTCGTCGTGAGCCTTGAGCTTGTTCGTACGGCGGATGACCTTGCCGTACAGGGCGTGCTTCACGCGGTCCTCGACGGCGACGACGACAGTCTTGTCCATCTTGTCGCTGACGACGAGGCCCTCACGGGTCTTGCGGAAGCCGCGGTCCTGGGTCTCAGTCACATTCTTCTCGCTCATCAGGCGCTCTCCACCGTCTCGATGCCGAGCTCGCGCTCGTGCATCAGGGTGTAGATCCGGGCGATGTCCTTACGGACGGACTTGAGCCGGCCGTTGTTCTCCAGCTGGCCCGTGGCCGCCTGGAAGCGCAGCTTGAACAGCTCTTCCTTGGCCTCGCGCAGCTTGCCAACGAGCTCCTCGTTGCCGAGCTCACGCAGCTCGGACGCCTTGGTTCCCGTCGCCATCACGACTCACCTGCCTCGCGCCGAACAATCCGGCACTTCATCGGAAGCTTGTGAGCAGCGCGGGTGAGCGCCTCACGAGCAATCTTCTCGTTCGGGTAGGACAGCTCGAACATGACCCGACCCGGGTGCACGTTCGCGATCCACCACTCGGGAGAACCCTTACCGGAACCCATGCGGGTCTCGGCGGGCTTCTTCGTGAGCGGACGGTCCGGGTAGATGTTGATCCAGACCTTGCCGCCACGCTTGATGTGACGGGTCATCGCAATACGAGCCGCCTCGATCTGGCGGTTCGTCACGTAGGCGGGGGTGAGCGCCTGGATGCCGTACTCGCCGAACGAGACCTCAGTACCGCCCTTGGCCATACCGCGGCGCTTGGGGTGGTGCTGCTTGCGGTGCTTGACCCTACGAGGGATCAGCATGTCGGTCAGGCCTCCGTTCCGGTGCTCTCAGCCGGAGCGGCGGCGGGAGCGTCGGCCTTGGGGGCCTCGGCACCAGCAGCCTGCTGCGGCTTGCGGCCGCCACGGCCGCCACGCTCGCCACCACGACCACCGCGGCCACCGGCCGGGCGGTCGTTCGCGCCACCACGAGCCGGGCGGTTGCCCGCACGGGCCGCGGCGTTCTCGGCGCGAACCTCGGCGATGTTCTTGACGTCGCCCTTGTAGATCCAGACCTTCACACCGATACGGCCGAAGGTGGTCTTGGCCTCGAAGAAGCCGTAGTCCACGTTCGCGCGCAGCGTGTGCAGCGGCACACGACCCTCGCGGTAGAACTCGGAGCGGGACATCTCGGCGCCGCCGAGGCGACCGCCGCACTGGATCTTGATGCCCTTGGCGCCGGCCTTCATCGTGCCCTGCATGCTCTTACGCATGGCGCGACGGAAGGAGACGCGGGAGGAGAGCTGCTCGGCAACGGCCTGGGCAACCAGCTGAGCGTCAAGCTCGGGGTTCTTGACCTCGAGGATGTTCAGCTGGACCTGCTTGCCCGTGAGCTTCTCGAGGTCACCGCGGATGCGGTCGGCCTCGGCGCCACGGCGGCCGATGACGATGCCCGGACGAGCGGTGTGGATGTCCACACGCACGCGGTCACGGGTGCGCTCGATCTCAACCTTCGAGATGCCGGCGCGCTCCATGCCGGACGTCATCATCCTGCGGATGGCGACGTCTTCCTTGACGTAGTCCTTGTACAGCTTGTCGGCGTACCAACGCGACTTGAAGTCGGTGGTGATGCCGAGCCGGAACCCGTGCGGGTTTACCTTCTGGCCCATTACCGGGAACCTTCCTTGCTGCTGACGACCACGGTGATGTGGCTGGTCCGCTTGCGGATCCGGTAGGCACGGCCCTGCGCACGCGGACGGAACCGCTTCAGGGTCGGGCCCTCGTCCACGAACGCCTCGCTGATGACCAGCGTGGAGGCGTCCGGGTGGTTGTAGTTGTGTGCGGCATTGGCAATGGCGCTGTCCAGCACCTTGCCAACCGGCACGCTCGCGGCCTGCGGGGCGAAACGCAGGACCGCCTGAGCCTCCGTGGCATCCATGCCACGGATAAGGTCCACCACTCGGCGGGCCTTCATGGGCGTGACGCGGATGTACCGCGCCTGGGCCCTGGCTTCCATGGTTGTCCCTTCGGTGTAAGTCATAGTCATAACCACCCCGCCTTTAGCGGCGCTTCGACTTCCGGTCGTCCTTGACGTGGCCGCGGAAGGTGCGAGTCGGCGAGAACTCGCCGAGCTTGTGGCCGACCATCGACTCGGTGACGAACACCGGGACGTGGATCTTGCCGTTGTGCACCGCGATGGTGTGACCCAGCATTGCCGGGATGATCATCGAGCGACGGGACCAGGTCTTGATGACGTTCTTGGTACCGGCTTCGTTCTGTACGTCCACCTTCTTGATGAGGTGTCCGTCGACGAAGGGTCCCTTCTTGAGACTGCGCGGCATCTAAACCCGCTCCTAGCGCTTCTTGTTCGTCTTGCGGCGGCGGACGATGTACTTGCTCGAAGCCTTCTTCGGCGAGCGAGTACGACCCTCCTTCTGACCCCACGGGGAGACCGGGTGGCGACCACCACTGGTCTTACCCTCACCACCACCGTGCGGGTGGTCGACCGGGTTCATCGCGACACCGCGGACGGAGGGGCGAACGCCCTTCCAGCGCATGCGGCCGGCCTTGCCCCAGTTGATGTTCGACTGCTCGGCGTTGCCGACCTCACCGACGGTGGCGCGGCAGCGCGCGTCGACCAGGCGGATTTCTCCGGACGGCATACGAAGGTGGGCCATCGTGCCCTCCTTCGCCAGCAGCTGCACGGACGCACCGGCGGAGCGGGCGAACTTCGCACCGCCACCGGGACGCAGCTCGATCGCGTGGATCGTCGTACCAACCGGGATGTTGCGCAGCGCCAGGTTGTTGCCGGGCTTGATGTCGGCCGTCGGGCCGTTCTCAATCCGGTCACCCTGCTTCAGGGCCTTCGGCGCGATGATGTAGCGCTTCTCGCCGTCGGCGTAGTGCAGCAGCGCGATACGCGCGGTGCGGTTGGGGTCGTACTCGATGTGCGCGACCTTCGCCGGCACGCCGTCCTTGTCGTGACGACGGAAGTCGATCACACGGTAGGCGCGCTTGTGGCCGCCACCCTGGTGACGAACAGTGATCCGACCGGTGTTGTTACGGCCGCCCTTGCTGTGCAGCGGGCGAACCAGCGACTTCTCCGGCGTGGACCGCGTGATCTCGACAAAGTCGGCGACGCTGGAGCCACGACGGCCCGGGGTCGTCGGCTTGTACTTGCGGATACCCATTTCTCAGTCCTCGTCCGATTCCGGACGACTCAGGACTCCGTTAGGAGGCCTGGCCGCCGAAGATGTCGATTCGGTCGCCCTCAGCGAGGGTCACGATGGCGCGCTTGGTGTTCGCGCGCTTGCCGAAACCGGTCTTGGTGCGCTTGCGCTTACCCTGACGGTTGATCGTGTTGACCCCGGTGACCTTGACCGAGAAGACCGCCTCGACGGCCTGCTTGATCTGGGTCTTGTTGGCGCCAGGCGCGACGATGAACGTGTACTTGTTCTCGTCCAGCAGCGCGTAGCTCTTCTCCGAGACAACCGGCTTGATCAGCAGGTCGCGCGGGTCAGTGAAGGTCTTGCTGGTAACGGTCGCCTCAGACATCAGGCGTCGCTCCCTTCGGTCTCATCGGCCTTGGGGCCAGACACGAAGGACTCGAAAGCGGCCTGGGTGAAGACCACGTCGTCAGAGACGATCACGTCGTACGTGTTCAGCTGGCCCGGCTCCAGGATGTGAACCTGGGGCAGGTTGCGGGCGGACAGCCACGCGGCCTCGTCGGCGCGGTCGACGACCAGGAGCAGGTTCTTGCGCTCCGAGATCTTGCCGAACAGCGTCTTGGCGGCCTTCGTGGAGGCGGCACCCTCGACCACGTCGGTGACGACGTGGATGCGGGAGTGACGCGCGCGGTCCGAGAGGGCACCGCGGAGGGCGGCGACCTTCATCTTCTTCGGGGTCCGCTGCGAGTAGTCACGCGGCTGCGGGCCGTGGACGACGCCACCGCCGACGAACTGCGGAGCGCGGGTCGAACCCTGGCGGGCGCGGCCGGTGCCCTTCTGGCGGTACGGCTTGCGGCCACCACCACGGACTTCGCCACGACGCTTGGTCTTGTGCGTGCCCTGACGGGCAGCAGCCAGCTGAGCGACAACGACCTGGTGGATCAGCGGAACGCTGGTCTTCGCGTCGAAGATCTCCGCGGGGAGCTCGACGGTACCGGCCTTGTCGCCTGCCGGCGAAAGGATGTCAATGGTGCTCATTACCTCAAGCCCCCTTGGCCGCGGTACGGACCAGGACGAGGCCGCCGTTCGGACCGGGGACCGCGCCCTTGATGAGGAGCAGACCCTTCTCCGCGTCAACCGCGTGGATGGTCAGGTTCTGGGTGGTGACGCGCTCGTTGCCCATACGACCGGCCATGCGCATGCCCTTGAAGACACGCCCAGGGGTGGCGCAGCCACCGATCGAACCGGGGGAGCGGTGCTTGCGCTGGACACCGTGACCGGCGCCGAGGCCCTTGAAGTTGTGACGCTTCATGACACCGGCGAAGCCCTTGCCCTTGCTGTTGCCCGTGACGTCGACCTTGACGCCCGACTCGAACACAGCGGCGGTGATCTCCTGGCCGAGCGTGTACTCGCCGGCGTCGGAGGTGCGGAGCTCCACCAGGTGGCGGCGGGGGGTCACGTCGGCCTTGGCGAAGTGGCCCTTGAGGGGCTTGTTCACCTTGCGAGGGTCGATCTCGCCGAAGGCGATCTGGACCGACTCGTAGCCGTCGATGTCGTTCTTACGGACCTGGGTAACGACGCAGGGTCCGGCCTTGACCACGGTCACCGGGACGACACGGTTGTTCTCGTCCCAGACCTGGGTCATGCCGAGCTTCTCGCCCAGGACGCCCTTGATCTGCTTTGCCATCTTCTCGACGCCTCTCAGAGCTTGATCTCGATGTCAACGCCGGCCGGAAGGTCCAGGCGCATCAGCGAGTCAACGGTCTTGGGGGTCGGGTCGAGGATGTCGATCAGGCGCTTGTGCGTGCGCATCTCGAAGTGCTCGCGCGAGTCCTTGTACTTGTGCGGCGACTTGATGACGCAGTACACGTTCTTCTCAGTGGGCAGCGGCACCGGGCCCGCGACCGACGCACCAGTGCGCGTCACCGTCTCGACGATCTTCTTCGCCGACGAATCGATGACCTCGTGGTCGTAGGCCTTGAGCCGGATGCGGATCTTCTGTCCCGCCATGGCTACTCCGTAGTCCTGTCTGTTGTGGAAACGCTCTGGCTCCCGGGCGGCTGTGGATCTCTCCACCGCTTCCCTCCGACCCACGCGGTCGGGCGTGTCGCACACCCTCCACAGAAAATTCCCATACGGAAATTCCCTCGTCCAAGGGGGTACGGTCCCAAGACCGCGCTTCGGGGGAGAAACACCCACCGGGTGCCTGGTCCGCACCGTGCTGACACTTCCCAGAAGATTCCCGTACGTCCGCCCCCATTGCTGCCCCGAGGGGCAGGTAAGGGCGACGAGTACTGTGGGACTCGCTTCCGGTCCTCCCGGCGGGAGGCGCGCAGCATCGGCACTCAACCGAGCAACTTGAGTAGTCTGCCATACAAGACACGTACTGCGCCAATCGGGCGCAGAAGAATACCCCTCCGCGCAGACACGTCAAACCGTGCCGGCGCGACGGGGCCCGTCAGGGCCGCTGGTCAGGAGCGGGAGAGCGTCCGGCACTCCGCCGAGGTCCGGTCGTCGAGGTCCTTGCTGCGGTCGTACGGATCCATCGGCTTCGCCGAGGGCTGGTCGCCCCGTACCGCGTCGTGGTCGAACTGCGGGTGCATGTATCCGTCGAAGATCCCGCAGCTGTCGTTGCCGAACTCCTCCCGGTGCTCGCCGTACTGGAGGGTCCCGGGGGTCACCACGAACCTGGCCGGGTCGTTCACGTACAGGCTCATCTGCCGGCGCACGATCGTGCGTTCCACCTGGTCCGAGCCGGGCGCGGCCTTCACCAGCGGGTAGACGAAGGTGTAGTCGGCGCGCACCCGCACCTCGCCGTCCGTCGCGCCGGCCTCGAAGCTCATCCGGCCGCGGACCTTGACGACCTCGCCGACCGGCCGGACCTCGGCCGGGTCGAAGCGGCTGAACAGCCAGGTCGGGTCGGCGTCCTTGGACGGCTTGTCCAGGGCCCCCGCGAAGACCGAGCGGCCCCCTTCCTCCTGGAGGGGCTCCAAGAGCTTCAGGGCGACCTCGGGGCGCTCTCCGCGCAGCGTCGCGGGGTCGATGTTCGAGGCGACCAGGAGCTGTTTGGTCAGGGTGAGCGCCTGGGCCACCCGCTCCTTCGACAGGCCGCCGACGGCCTTCGCCTCCGGCACCTCGATCGCGTTCGCCCCTTCGGCCCACTGGAACGCCGGGGAGCCGCGGAAGGGTTCCCTGAGCGTGGGCCGGTCCGGGTCGGCCGACGGAGCCGCCGTGGGACGTACGGACTCGGCGGGGAGCGGCTGCGCGGCCTGCGCCGTGGCCCGCTCGGAGTCCTCCCCGGTCAGCCGGTCGATGAGCAGCTCCGGCCGTACGACGACCAGGGCCAGGGCGGCGATGAACACGATGCCCGCGCCCGCCTTGAGCCGCCGGTTCCCCGTCCGGGCCCCGTCCCTCCCCTGCCACGCGGGCCCGGTCCGCCACCCCTGCGGCTCGGCGGCCCGACGGGCCGCCCGGGCCCGTCGCCCGCGCCATCCCCGCTCCGCGGCGGCCCGCTCCTCGTCCTCCCGACGCAGCCGCTCGGTCACCATCCGCGCCCGCGCGGACGGCTCGTTCGGCGCGACTCCCCCGCCGCCCCCGACCTCCCGCGCGAACCGCTCCCACGCCTCGTCGGACACGCCCGATCCGGCGCCGTCGTCGTTGCTGCCCATGTCCCGCCCCCGTAAAGATCCAACGCATGCGGTGCGGATCCTTACACACCCCCGCCCGGCCTCCGGCAGGAGCCCCGCGTACGGCGATCGGGCCGCCCCGGACGAGGGGGCACGCGCGGTTCCGCGCACCACACGAGGCGACACGGTGGGCGCCAACGACGAAGGGCCCCCTCCTCGACGCCGAAGCGTCGGGGAGGGGGCCCCTCTGTCAAACGTGGTGCCCGCTCTCGCGAGCCACCAGGTCAGACCGCGAAATTACTTCGTGATCTTGGTGACCTGGCCGGCGCCGACCGTACGACCACCCTCACGGATGGCGAACTTCAGGCCCTCTTCCATCGCGACAGGCTGGATGAGGTTGACCGTCATGTCGGTGTTGTCACCGGGCATGACCATCTCGGTGCCCTCGGGAAGGGTCACGACGCCCGTTACGTCCGTGGTACGGAAGTAGAACTGCGGGCGGTAGTTGTTGAAGAACGGGGTGTGACGGCCACCCTCGTCCTTCGACAGGATGTACGCGGCGGCCTCGAACTCGGTGTGCGGCGTGACCGAACCGGGCTTGATGATGACCTGGCCGCGCTCGACGTCCTCGCGCTTGATGCCACGGAGGAGCAGACCGACGTTCTCGCCCGCCTGGCCCTCGTCGAGCAGCTTGCGGAACATCTCGATGCCGGTGACCGTGGTGGTGGTCTTCTCCTGCTTGATGCCGATGATGTCAACGGTCTCGTTGACCTTCAGGACACCACGCTCGATGCGACCGGTGACGACGGTGCCACGACCGGTGATCGTGAAGACGTCCTCGACGGGCATCAGGAACGGCTTCTCGGTGTCACGCGGAGGGGTCGGGATGGCCTCGTCGACCGCGGCCATCAGGCCGAGAAGCTTCTCGCCCCACTCCTTGTCGCCCTCAAGAGCCTTGAGCGCGGAGACCTGAACGACCGGAAGGTCGTCGCCCGGGAAGTCGTACTCGGAGAGCAGCTCACGGACCTCGAGCTCGACGAGCTCCAGGATCTCCTCGTCGTCCACCATGTCGGCCTTGTTCAGGGCGACAACGATGTAGGGAACGCCGACCTGGCGGGCCAGGAGCACGTGCTCCTTGGTCTGCGGCATCGGGCCGTCGGTGGCCGCAACCACGAGGATCGCGCCGTCCATCTGCGCGGCACCCGTGATCATGTTCTTGATGTAGTCCGCGTGACCGGGGCAGTCGACGTGGGCGTAGTGACGCGCCTCGGTCTGGTACTCGACGTGCGCGATGGAGATGGTGATACCGCGCTGGCGCTCCTCAGGAGCCTTGTCGATCTGGTCGAAGGCCGAGGCCTCGTTCAGGTCCGGGTACGCGTCATGCAGCACCTTGGTAATGGCGGCCGTGAGGGTCGTCTTACCGTGGTCAATGTGACCGATGGTGCCGATGTTGACGTGCGGCTTAGTCCGCTCGAACTTCGCCTTCGCCACGGGGGTCCTCCTGGAGAGTGGTTCTGTACGCCTTACAGATCGGCGCCAGGTGATCTTTGCTGGATAGCCGGTTCCCCCGGGGCAGCGGGAGGTGTACTCCTGTTGCCCCAGAGGCTCCGGTGACAAGCCTAAAGCGTGTACTCGGAAGAGTTACTCGCCCTTGGCCTTCGCGATGATCTCCTCAGCGACGTTCCGGGGAACCTCGGCGTAGGAGTCGAACTGCATCGAGTAGCTGGCGCGACCCGAGGTCTTGCTGCGGAGGTCTCCGACGTAGCCGAACATCTCCGAAAGCGGCACGAGGCCCTTCACGATGCGAGCACCGTGACGCTCCTCCATGGCCTGAATCTGGCCACGGCGAGAGTTGATGTCGCCGATGACCTCACCCATGTAGTCCTCGGGCGTGGTGACCTCAACGGCCATCATCGGCTCAAGGAGCACGGGAGAAGCCTTGCGCGCGGCCTCCTTGAAGGCCTGCGAACCGGCGATCTTGAACGCGAGTTCGGAGGAGTCGACCTCGTGGTAGCCACCGTCGAGAAGAATGACGCGGACGCCGGTCATCTCGTAGCCGGCGAGGATGCCGAACTTCATGGCTTCCTGCGCACCGGCATCCACGGAGGGGATGTACTCACGCGGGATGCGGCCACCGGTGACCTTGTTCACGAACTCGTAGGTCGCCTCGCCACCCTCGATGGGCTCGATCGCGATCTGCACCTTGGCGAACTGACCGGTACCACCGGTCTGCTTCTTGTGGGTGTAGTCGTGACGCTCGACGGTCTTGCGGATCGTCTCGCGGTAGGCCACCTGCGGCTTGCCGACGTTCGCCTCGACCTTGAACTCGCGACGCATGCGGTCGACGAGGATGTCGAGGTGAAGCTCGCCCATACCACCGATGATGGTCTGGCCGGTCTCCTCGTCCGAGTGAACCTGGAAGGAGGGGTCCTCCTCCGCGAGACGCTGGATGGCAACACCCAGCTTCTCCTGGTCACCCTTGGACTTGGGCTCGATGGCGACCTGAATGACCGGGGCCGGGAAGTCCATGGACTCCAGGATGACCGGGTTCTTGTCGTCACACAGCGTCTCACCGGTGGTGGTCTGCTTCAGGCCCATGACGGCGACGATGTCGCCGGCGCCCACCGAGTCGATCTCCTCACGCTTGTTCGCGTGCATGCGGTAGATCTTGCCGATGCGCTCCTTCTTGCCCTTGACGGAGTTCAGCACCGCGGTGCCGGCCTCCAGGCGACCGGAGTAGATCCGGACGAAGGTGAGCTTGCCGAGGTGCGGGTCGCTCGCGATCTTGAACGCGAGGGCCGACAGCGGCTCGGAGTCGGACGGCTTGCGCTTGACCACGACCTCCGCGTCCTTGACGTCGTGGCCTTCGATGGCCTCGACGTCCAGGGGGGAGGGCAGGTAGCGCACGACGGCGTCGAGCAGGGGCTGAACGCCCTTGTTCTTGAACGCGGTGCCGCAGAACACGGGGGTGACGGTGGTGTCGCCGCCCTTGCCGGACGCGATGGTGATACGGCGAACAGCGGCGTAGAGCTGCTCCTCGGTGGGCTCGACGCCCTCCAGGAACAGTTCCATCAGCTCTTCGTCGTTCTCCGCGACGGCCTCGACGAGCTTGCCGCGCCATTCCTCGGCGAGCTCGGTGTGCGAGGCGGGGATGTCGACGACGTCGTACATCTCGCCCTTGGAGGCTTCCGCGGACCAGACGAGGGCCTTCATGCGCACCAGGTCGACAACGCCCTGGAAGTCCATCTCGGCGCCGATCGGGAGCTGCATGACGATCGGGGTCGCGCCGAGGCGGTCCGTGATCATGTCAACGCAGCGGAAGAACTCGGCGCCGGTACGGTCCAGCTTGTTCACGAAGCAGATGCGCGGCACGCCGTAACGGTCGGCCTGACGCCAAACCGTCTCGGACTGCGGCTCGACACCGGCGACACCGTCGAAGACGGTGACGGCGCCGTCGAGGACGCGGAGCGAACGCTCCACCTCGACGGTGAAGTCGACGTGGCCCGGGGTGTCGATGATGTTGATGGTGTGGTCAACGTCTTCGAGGGGCCAGTGGCAGGTCGTCGCGGCAGACGTGATGGTGATACCACGCTCCTGCTCCTGCTCCATCCAGTCCATCGTGGCGGCGCCGTCGTGGACCTCACCGATCTTGTAAGACACACCGGTGTAGAACAGGATGCGCTCGGTGGTGGTCGTCTTGCCCGCGTCGATGTGGGCCATGATCCCGATGTTGCGGACCTTGGCCAGGTCAAGCGAAGTGGTAGCCATAAGGCTTCGGTCTTCTCTCGGTCTCGATGTGGGGTGGGACTACCAGCGGTAGTGCGCGAAGGCCTTGTTGGACTCGGCCATCTTGTGCGTGTCCTCGCGCTTCTTGACGGCAGCGCCAAGACCGTTGGAGGCGTCGAGCAGCTCGTTCATGAGGCGCTCGGTCATGGTCTTCTCACGACGGGCGCGGGAGTAACCCACGACCCAGCGCAGCGCGAGGGTGGACGCGCGACCGGGCTTGACCTCGATCGGCACCTGGTAGGTGGCGCCACCGACACGGCGGGACTTGACCTCGAGCGACGGCTTGACGTTCTCCAGCGCGCGCTTCAGCGTGATGACCGGGTCAGCGCCGGTCTTCTCGCGGAGGCCTTCCATGGCGCCGTAAACGATGCGCTCGGCGGTGGAGCGCTTGCCGTTCAGGAGGATCTTGTTGATGAGCGACGTCACCAGAGGAGATGCGTAGACCGGGTCGATGATGACCGGGCGCTTCGGGGCGGGGCCCTTACGAGGCATTCTTACTTCTCCTTCTTGGCGCCGTAGCGGCTGCGGGCCTGCTTGCGGTTCTTGACAGCCTGGGTGTCAAGCGCACCGCGGATGATCTTGTAACGAACACCCGGCAGGTCCTTCACACGGCCACCACGCACGAGCACGATCGAGTGCTCCTGCAGGTTGTGTCCCTCACCCGGAATGTAGGCCGTGACCTCGATGCCGGAGGTCAGACGCACACGCGCGACCTTACGGAGCGCCGAGTTCGGCTTCTTCGGGGTGGTCGTGAACACTCGCGTGCAGACGCCGCGACGCTGGGGCGAAGCCTCAAGCGCGGGGGTCTTTGTCTTCTCGACCTTGTCCTGCCGGCCCTTCCGGACCAGCTGCTGGATCGTAGGCACTACTTCTCCGGTTTCTGTGTGCCGTGTAGTGAAACTAACCTGGAACTTGCCGACCCACGCGGTCGGGTGTGTCGGATCCGGCGGACCTCCGTGCAAGCACGGAAACGCTTGGATCGCGGCGGCTGATTCGGCCCTCGTGCGGTTGATGGACACGCACGGGACCCAGGCACACCCCAGGCACAAGGTATGAGCGTACCTACCTCATTGACTCCGGTCAAAACAAATGCTCCCGGGCACCTCCGGCGCGGGGCCCGCGGACCTCCCGGCCGACGGGCACCTCCTCGGCGCGCCGAGGAGGTGGGAGCGAGAGGGGCACGAAGTCTAGACTTCTACCCGATCATCCCCGGTCCCGGACGCCGTTCTCGCCCCACGTGGCACGGCGCGCGGCCGCCGCGGAACGGCCCCGTCGCGAAAGATCCCGAATGCCGCTCGATTCCATACGAGAACGCCTGCGTCCGCTGTTGTCGTACGCCGCAGTCGTCATCGCCCTCGCCGCCTCGGCCCTGCTGGCCGTCGGAGCCTTCCTGGGCCTCTACGTCCGCCCCACCTCGGATGACTGGTGCGCCGCCTGGAAGGCCCGCGACATGGGCGTCTTCGGGATCACCGCCGACTTCTACAACACGCAGAACGGCCGGCTCACCAACGCCTTCCTGAGCGGGATCGTCTACTCCGACGGGATCCTCGGCACGAAGGTCCTGCCCACCCTCATCATCCTGACGATGGGCGCCGGCCTGGTGATGCTGGCCCGCGTCGGCCTGCGCGCCCTGGGCTGGCAGGTGCCGATCGCGGTGCTGATCGCCGCGTCCGTCGTGGTGACCGCCCTCTTCTCCTTCGCGGGCACCCGCAGCTACCAGGCCCTGCTGTGGGCGCCGGCGACGATCTCGCACACGGTCCCCGCCATCATCGGGATCTGGGCCGTGCTGATCGCCGTCTGGGCCGGCCGTACGGACCGTGCCTGGCCCCGCCGCCTCGCCCTGGCCGCCGCCGTCCTGATCGGCTTCGGCATCGGCACCCTGAGCGAGCCCTTCACCATCGTGGGCGGCCTGTTCATGGGCGTGGCCATGCTGCTGAGCATCCCGAAGGTGGGGCTCGCCCGTACCTGGTGGTCGTTCACCTGGCTCGCCACCTACTGCGTCAGCAGCCTGGTCGGGCTGGCCGTGCTGTACACCTCCCCCGGCGCGAAGTGGCGCCGCTCGGTCCAGCCGCCCACCGACTCGATGCTCTCCGGGAAGGCGCTGCGCAAGTCCTTCGAGGACTGGGGCAACATCTGGGACGCGATCGGCGGCCAGTGGGCCTACCTCGGCGCCGTCGCCGCGGGCCTCCTGATCGGCCTGGCCGTCGCGTACCTCTCCCCCGCGGGCGCCGAGCGCGTCACCGCGATCCCGAGCCGCCTGAAGGTGCTCCTGATCGTCCTGCCGGTGCCGGTCCTGATGCTCGCCTCCTTCGTCGTGGCCATGGCCCTGAACAACGGCTACGGCCCCACCGGCTGGACCTACGCGCGGACCTGGAACAGCTTCATGGTCCCGTTCCTGATGACGCTCTGCCTGTACGGGATCCTGGCCGGCCGCGCGATCGGCGTGCGGCTCGCCTCCGCCGACCGCGGCAGCCTGCTCCCGGGCGCCGTCGTCGTGGTCCTCGCCGCCGGGTTCACCGTCGCCTCGGTGGGCGCCCTCGTGCCCGCCGTGCAGGAGATGACCAAGGACACCGTCTACCGCTCCCTGGTGTGGGACAAGCAGGACGCCCGGATCCGCAAGGAGGCCTCCCGCGGTGCGACGGACGTGATGTACAAGCCCTCGTACATCGGGAAGCTCGCCGAGCCGTACTTCACCAAGAACAAGGACAAGGACTGGGTCGCCCAGTGCGTGTCGAAGTACTACGGCGTCGAGGACATCCACAAGCCCTGATCCCGCGGCCCTCCCCCGGCGCCTCCCGGATCCCGGGGGGGCGCCGGCGCCGTACGGCCCCCGGACGGCCCGGTGCGGCCCCCGGACGGCAAGCGGTCCCCGGACACGAAGAAGCCCCCCACCGCTCCTCTCGGAGCGGTGGGGGGCTTCTCTGTGACCCTTAGCCGTTGTACGGGCCGTAGTCGTAGTCCTCCAGCGGGACAGCCTGGCCGGAGCCGGTGCCGAAGGGCGAGTAGTCGATGTCGTCGTAGCCGACGGCCGAGTACATCGCGGCCTTGGCTTCCTCGGTGGGCTCGACCCGGATGTTGCGGTAGCGGGACAGACCCGTACCGGCCGGGATGAGCTTACCGATGATGACGTTCTCCTTGAGGCCGATCAGGGAGTCGGACTTGGCGTTGATCGCCGCGTCCGTCAGAACCCTGGTCGTCTCCTGGAAGGACGCCGCCGACAGCCACGACTCGGTGGCGAGCGAGGCCTTGGTGATACCCATCAGCTGCGGACGGCCGGAGGCGGGGTGACCGCCCTCGGTGACCACACGACGGTTCTCGGTCTCGAACTTCGACCGCTCGACGAGCTCGCCCGGCAGGAGCTCCGCGTCGCCGGACTCGATGATCGTCACGCGGCGGAGCATCTGCCGAATGATGATCTCGATGTGCTTGTCGTGGATCGACACGCCCTGCGAGTTGTAGACCTTCTGGACTTCGCCGACCAGGTGGACCTGGACCGCGCGCTGACCGAGGATGCGCAGCACGTCGTGCGGGTTGGTGGCACCCATGGTGAGCTTCTGGCCCACCTCGACGTGGTCGCCCTCGTGCACGATGACCTTGGCGCGCTTGGAGATCGGGAACGCCGTCTCCTCGCTGCCGTCGTCGGGCGTGATGACGATCTTCTTCGTCTTCTCGGTCTCCTCGATCCGCACGCGACCGGCGGCCTCGGAGATCGGGGCGACACCCTTCGGGGTACGGGCTTCGAAGAGCTCGACGACACGCGGCAGACCCTGCGTGATGTCGTCACCGGCCACACCACCGGTGTGGAAGGTACGCATCGTCAGCTGGGTACCGGGCTCACCGATGGACTGGGCGGCGATGATGCCGACCGCCTCACCGATGTCGACCAGCTTGCCGGTGGCGAGCGAGCGTCCGTAGCAGAAGGCACAGGTGCCGACCGCGGACTCACAGGTCAGGACCGAGCGGGTCTTGACCTCCTCGACGCCGTTGGCGATGAGGGCGTCGATGAGCACGTCACCGAGGTCCACGTTGGCCGGCGCGATGACCTTGCCGTCGATGACGACGTCCTCGGCCAGCATGCGGGCGTAGATGGAGGTCTCGACGTCGTCGGCCTTGCGCAGAACGCCGGCCTCGTCCTTGACACCGATCTTGAGCTTGAGGCCGCGCTCGGTGCCGCAGTCCTCCTCGCGGATGATGACGTCCTGCGAGACGTCCACCAGACGACGGGTGAGGTAACCCGAGTCGGCGGTACGCAGGGCGGTGTCCGCCAGACCCTTACGGGCACCGTGCGTGGAGATGAAGTACTCCAGAACGGTGAGGCCCTCACGGAAGGACGCCTTGATCGGACGCGGGATGGTCTCGTTCTTCGCGTTCGACACCAGACCACGCATACCGGCGATCTGTCGCATCTGCATCATGTTTCCTCGGGCACCCGAGTCAACCATCATGAAGATGGGGTTCGTCTTGGGGAAGTTCGCGTTCATCGCCTCGGCAACCTCGTTGGTCGCCTTGGTCCAGATCGCGATGAGCTCCTGCGTGCGCTCGTCCTTGGTGATCAGACCGCGCTCGTACTGCTTCTGGACCTTCTCGTCCATCGCCTCGTAGCCCGCGACGATGGCCTTCTTGGCCTCGGGCACGACGACGTCGGAGATGGCCACGGTGACGCCCGAACGGGTCGCCCAGTGGAAGCCGGCCGCCTTCAGGTTGTCGAGCGTCGCCGCCACGATGACCTTGGGGTAGCGCTCCGCCAGGTCGTTGACGATCTCGGAGAGCTGCTTCTTGCCCACCGAGTAGTCGACGAACGGGTAGTCCTCGGGCAGCAGCTCGTTGAAGAGCGCGCGACCCAGGGTCGTCTTCAGACGGAAGCTGTCGCCCGGCTGGAACTCCTGCTCGCCTTCCTCGGCGATCGGCGCCACCCAGCCGCGCGGCGGGATGGTGCCCACCGGGAAGCGGATGTCGACGGCCGACTGGAGCGCGAGCTCGCCGTTGTCGAACGCCATGGTCGCCTCGGCCGTGGAGCCGAACGCGCGGCCCTCGCCCTTGACGTCACGGAGCTCGCCGTCGGTGGTGAGGAAGAACAGACCCAGCACCATGTCCTGCGTCGGCATGGTGACGGGACGACCGTCGGCCGGCTTCAGGATGTTGTTCGAGGACAGCATCAGGATGCGGGCCTCGGCCTGCGCCTCTGCCGACAGCGGCAGGTGCACGGCCATCTGGTCACCGTCGAAGTCCGCGTTGAACGCGGTGCAGACGAGCGGGTGGATCTGGATGGCCTTGCCTTCGACCAGCTGGGGCTCGAAGGCCTGGATGCCGAGGCGGTGCAGCGTGGGCGCACGGTTCAGCAGAACCGGGTGCTCGGCGATGACCTCTTCGAGCACGTCGTAGACGACCGTGCGGCCGCGCTCGACCATGCGCTTCGCCGACTTGATGTTCTGCGCGTGGTTCAGGTCGACCAGGCGCTTCATCACGAACGGCTTGAAGAGCTCCAGCGCCATGGCCTTGGGCAGACCACACTGGTGCAGCTTCAGCTGCGGACCGACGACGATCACGGAACGCGCGGAGTAGTCCACGCGCTTGCCGAGGAGGTTCTGACGGAATCGACCCTGCTTGCCCTTGAGCATGTCGCTCAGGGACTTCAGGGGGCGGTTGCCGGGACCGGTGACCGGACGACCACGACGACCGTTGTCGAAGAGGGCGTCGACCGCCTCCTGGAGCATGCGCTTCTCGTTGTTCACGATGATCTCGGGGGCACCGAGGTCGAGAAGGCGTTTCAGGCGGTTGTTGCGGTTGATCACGCGGCGGTACAGGTCGTTCAGGTCGGAGGTCGCGAAGCGGCCACCGTCCAGCTGCACCATCGGACGCAGGTCCGGCGGGATGACCGGCACGCAGTCCAGAACCATGCCCTTGGGCTTGTTGCTGGTCTGCAGGAACGCGGAGACGACCTTGAGGCGCTTGAGCGCGCGGGTCTTCTTCTGGCCCTTGCCGGTACGGATGATCTCGCGGAGGCGCTCGGCCTCTTCCTCGAGGTCGAAGGACTCCAGGCGCTTCTGCAGCGCGGCGGCGCCCATGCAACCGTCGAAGTACGTGCCGAAGCGGTCACGTAGCTCGCGGTAGAGGAGCTCGTCGCCCTCCAGGTCCTGGACCTTGAGGTTCTTGAAGCGGGCCCACACCTCGTCGAGGCGGTCGATCTCGCGCTGGGCGCGGTCACGGAGCTGCTTCATCTCGCGCTCGGCACCTTCGCGCACCTTGCGGCGTACGTCGGCCTTCGCGCCCTCGGCCTCGAGCTCGGCCAGGTCGGTCTCGAGCTTCTTGGCCCGGCCTTCGAGGTCCGCGTCACGGCGGTTCTCGATCTGCTGGCGCTCGACGGAGACGTGCGCCTCCAGCGACGGGAGGTCGCGGGTGCGACGCTCGTCGTCGACGAACGTGATCATGTACGCGGCGAAGTAGATGACCTTCTCGAGGTCCTTCGGCGCGAGGTCCAGCAGGTATCCGAGGCGCGACGGGACGCCCTTGAAGTACCAGATGTGGGTGACGGGAGCGGCAAGCTCGATGTGGCCCATCCGCTCACGACGCACCTTGGCGCGCGTGACCTCGACGCCGCAGCGCTCGCAGATGATGCCCTTGAAGCGGACACGCTTGTACTTGCCGCAGTAGCACTCCCAGTCCCGGGTCGGACCGAAGATCTTCTCGCAGAAGAGTCCGTCCTTCTCGGGCTTGAGGGTGCGGTAGTTGATGGTCTCCGGCTTCTTGACCTCGCCGTGCGACCAGGTTCGGATGTCGTCCGCGGTGGCAAGGCCGATCCGCAGCTCGTCGAAGAAGTTGACGTCGAGCACTGTGCGTCAATCCCTCTTTCGGGGTCGAGTCTCAATCATGGTCTGAACGGTCCCGGGGATGACGGGGGGCTCTTGAGCGAGCCCCCCGTCAGGCCCGTCAGACCTCTTCGACGCTGCTCGGCTCGCGCCGGGACAGGTCGATACCGAGCTCCTCCGCCGCGCGGAAGACGTCCTCGTCGGTGTCGCGCATCTCGATGGACATGCCGTCCGAGGACAGCACCTCCACGTTGAGGCAGAGCGACTGCATTTCCTTGATGAGCACCTTGAAGGACTCGGGAATGCCCGGCTCGGGGATGTTCTCGCCCTTGACGATGGCCTCGTAGACCTTCACGCGGCCGGTGACGTCATCGGACTTGATGGTCAGCAGCTCCTGGAGGGCGTAAGCGGCGCCATAAGCCTCGAGCGCCCACACCTCCATCTCACCGAAGCGCTGGCCACCGAACTGCGCCTTACCACCCAGCGGCTGCTGCGTGATCATCGAGTACGGACCGGTCGACCGAGCGTGGAGCTTGTCGTCGACCAGGTGGTGGAGCTTGAGGATGTACATGTACCCGATGGAGACCGGGTCCGGGAACGGCTCGCCGGAGCGGCCGTCGAACAGACGCGCCTTGCCGGACGGGAGGACCAGGCGGTCACCGTCGCGGTTCGGGATGGTGTGCTCGAAGAGGCCGGCGAGTTCGTCCTCGCGGGCACCGTCGAACACCGGGGTGGCGACGTTGGTACCGGGCTCGACGCGGTCGGCACCGATGACCTTCAGTCGCTCGGCCCACTCCTCGGCGAGACCGGAGACGTCCCAGCCGCGGCTGGCGAGCCAGCCGAGGTGGATCTCCAGGACCTGTCCCGGGTTCATTCGGGACGGGACACCCAGGGGGTTCAGGATGATGTCGACCGGCGTGCCGTCCTCAAGGAAGGGCATGTCCTCGATCGGAAGGATCTTGGAGATGACACCCTTGTTGCCGTGGCGGCCGGCGAGCTTGTCACCGTCGGTGATCTTGCGCTTCTGGGCGACGTAGACACGAACCAGCTGGTTCACGCCCGGAGGAAGCTCGTCGCCCTCCTCGCGGTCGAAGACGCGGACACCGATGACCTTGCCGATCTCACCGTGAGGGACCTTCAGCGAGGTGTCACGCACCTCGCGGGCCTTCTCACCGAAGATCGCGCGGAGCAGACGCTCCTCCGGGGTCAGCTCGGTCTCGCCCTTGGGCGTGACCTTGCCGACCAGGATGTCGCCGGCGACGACGTCCGCACCGATGCGGATGATGCCGCGCTCGTCGAGGTCGGCGAGGACCTCCTCGGAGACGTTCGGGATGTCCCGGGTGATCTCCTCGGGGCCCAGCTTGGTGTCACGGGCGTCGACCTCGTGCTCCTCGATGTGGATCGAGGAGAGGACGTCGTCCTGCACGAGGCGCTGCGACAGGATGATCGCGTCCTCGTAGTTGTGACCTTCCCAGGGCATGAACGCCACGAGCAGGTTCTTGCCGAGGGCCATTTCGCCCTCTTCGGTCGCGGGACCGTCGGCGAGGACCTGGGACTCGATGATCCGGTCACCCTCGTTGACGATGACCTTCTGGTTGACCGAGGTGCCCTGGTTCGAGCGGGAGAACTTCGCGACGCGGTACGTGGTGTACGTGCCGTCGTCGTTGGCGACGGTGATGTAGTCGGCCGAGACCTCCTGGACCACACCGTCCTTCTCCGCGCGGATCGAGTCACCGGCGTCGACGGCGCAGCGGTACTCCATGCCGGTGCCGACGAGCGGCGCCTCCGCCTTGATGAGCGGAACGGCCTGGCGCATCATGTTCGCGCCCATGAGGGCACGGTTGGCGTCGTCGTGCTCCAGGAAGGGGATCATCGCGGTCGCGACGGACACCATCTGGCGCGGGGAGACGTCCATGTAGTCGACGTCGTCGCCGGCGATGTAGTCGATCTCGCCACCACGGCGGCGAACCAGTACGCGGTTCTCCGTGAAGCGCATGTCGTCGGACAGGCCGGCGTTGGCCTGGGCGATGACGAAGCGGTCTTCCTCGTCCGCGGTCAGGTAGTCGACGTCGTCCGTGACGACACCGTCGATGACCTTGCGGTACGGGGTCTCGACGAAACCGAACGCGTTGACGCGACCGTAGGACGCGAGCGAGCCGATCAGACCGATGTTCGGGCCTTCAGGGGTCTCGATCGGGCACATGCGGCCGTAGTGCGACGGGTGCACGTCACGGACCTCGAAGCCGGCCCGCTCACGCGAGAGACCACCCGGACCGAGCGCCGACAGACGGCGCTTGTGGGTGAGACCCGACAGCGGGTTGTTCTGGTCCATGAACTGCGACAGCTGGCTGGTGCCGAAGAACTCCTTGATGGAGGCGACGACCGGCCGGATGTTGATCAGGGTCTGCGGCGTGATCGCCTCGACGTCCTGAGTCGTCATGCGCTCGCGGACGACGCGCTCCATACGAGCCAGACCCGTGCGGACCTGGTTCTGGATGAGCTCGCCGACGTTGCGCAGACGACGGTTGCCGAAGTGGTCGATGTCGTCGGTCTCGACGACGATCGAACGGCCCGACTCACCGGTCGTCTCGGTCTCACCGGCGTGCAGCTTGACCAGGTACTTGATGGTCGCGATGACGTCGTCGGTGGTGAGCACGCCGGCGTCCAGCGGCTCGTCCGCGCCGAGCTTCTTGTTCACCTTGTAGCGGCCGACCTTCGCGAGGTCGTAGCGCTTCGGGTTGAAGTAGAGGTTCTCGAGCAGCGTCTGAGCGGCCTCGCGGGTCGGCGGTTCGCCCGGACGCAGCTTGCGGTAGATGTCGAGCAGCGCGTCGTCCTGGCCCTGGGTGTGGTCCTTCTCCAGGGTGGCGCGCATGGACTCGTACTCGCCGAACTCCTCGAGGATCTGCTCGGTGGTCCAGCCGAGAGCCTTCAGGAGGACGGTGACCGACTGCTTGCGCTTGCGGTCGATGCGGACACCGACCATGTCGCGCTTGTCGATCTCCATCTCCAGCCAGGCACCCCGGGACGGGATGATCTTGGCTGCGAAGATGTCCTTGTCGGACGTCTTGTCGATGGAGGAGTCGAAGTAGACACCAGGGGAACGGACCAGCTGCGACACGACGACACGCTCGGTGCCGTTGATGACGAAGGTGCCCTTGTTGGTCATGAGCGGGAAATCGCCCATGAAGACCGTCTGAGACTTGATCTCTCCGGTCTCGTTGTTCGTGAACTCGGCGGTGACGAAAAGCGGCGCCGCGAACGTGAAGTCGCGGTCCTTGCACTCGTCGACCGAGTTCTTCGCCGGCTCGAAACGGTGGTCGCGGAACGTCAGCGACATCGACCCGGAGAAGTCCTCGATCGGCGAGATCTCCTCGAAGATCTCTTCCAGACCGGACTTGGTGGGAACGTCCTGTCCGCTCTCAAGCGCCGACTCGACGCGAGACTTCCAGGCGGCGTTGCCGAGCAGCCAGTCAAAGCTCTCGGTCTGCAGCGCCAGGAGGTTCGGAACCTCGAGGGGCTCCTTGATCTTTGCAAAGGAGATGCGCAGCGGGGCGGTGCTGGCACCGTTGTTCGTATTGGTCGAGGCGTTGCGCGAGGCGGCCAAGAGGGGGTCCTTCCGAGGGCTCGGACTCACTACGCGCGTACCGGTCCCAGCCGACACAGAAGACGGACGCCCCCGATCTGGCCGAAAGACCAGGTCAGGGCGGATCAATCAAGTGTGCTCAAGCGTGGGCATGCCCCTGGCGACGGGCAGGGGGCAGCTAACAGGCAGCGCAAAGGGTCAGTGTAGCCACTCGGCTCACTGATGTCCAGACCAGGTTTCCGGAAACCGGCAACAGGCCTTCCCCGTGTCGTTTAAAAACCAACCCTGCATCCAACGCTGCGGCGCTCTCGTACACAGAGCGCGTATCAGTACTGCCCTCTTCGTAGTCGATCCATGCCTCGGATCGTGGATCCACGCCTCGGAGTCACCGGAGCGAGCCGACCCATCTCACGACGGGTCTGAGAATTGCGCGCCACCGGCCGTTCGTCAAGGCCCCCTGCTCCGAGCGGATCATCTCCGGACCCTGCTTCGAGGCAACGAAGATCACCCTACTCCCCAACGAGACCAGGGCAAGTCAGGCACTCCGGGTACGCCAAAGGGCGACCACCCTTACGGGTGATCGCCCTTTGAAGAGGCTTCAGAGAGCCTCTGAGGTGTTACTTGACCTCGACAGCCGCGCCGGCAGCCTTGAGGGACTCGGCGGCCTTGTCAGCGGCCTCCTTGGCGACCTTCTCGAGAACCGGCTTCGGAGCGCCGTCGACGAGGTCCTTGGCCTCCTTCAGACCCAGGGAGGTCAGCTCGCGCACGACCTTGATGACCTGGATCTTCTTGTCACCGGCGCCGGTGAGGATGACGTCGAACTCGTCCTGCTCCTCAGCAGCCTCGGCAACGGCGCCCGGGCCGGCCGGACCGGCAACGGCGACGGCCGCGGCGGCGGTGACGTCGAACTTCTCCTCGAAGGCCTTCACGAACTCGGAGAGCTCGATGAGGGTCATCTCCTCGAACTGGGCGAGGAGGTCGTCCTGAGAGAGCTTCGCCATGATGGGCGATCCTTCCACTAATTCGGCAGGTGCCGGATGTATATAGAGGCGGGCGTAACGGCCCGCTACGACCCACGCACTAGGCGGCGTGGATCAGTGCGCGAGCCGAATTACTCGGCACCGCCCTGCTCGGCGAGCTTGACGCGAAGCGCTTCCGCGGTGCGGACGAACTTCGACGGCAGCGCCTGGAAGAGCGAGGCAGCCTGAGACTGCTTGCCCTTGAACGCGCCGGCCAGCTTGCTGAGCAGAACCTCGCGGGACTCGAGGTCCGCAAGCTTCTTGATCTCATCGGCGGTGAGCGCCTTACCATCAAGGACACCCGCCTTGATGATGAGGTTCGGGTTGTCCTTGGCGAAGTCACGCAGGCTCTTCGCCGACTCCACCGGGTCACCGGTGATGAAGGCGACCGCGGTCGGACCAGCGAAGTGCTCGTCCAGCGCGGTGATCCCGGCCTGGTTGGCCGCAATCTTGGTCAGCGTGTTCTTCACCACGGCGTACTGGGCGTTCTCACCGAGCGAACGACGCAGCGTCTTGAGCTGCGCCACGGTGAGACCCCGGTACTCGGTCAGCACGGCGGCGTTCGAGCTCTGGAACGCGTCCTTGAGCTCGGCTACCGCGGCAGCCTTGTTGGGCGTCGGCATAGCGCTTCGGCCTCCTTCCGGGTGATGAGGACCGCTCAGAAGGGGCTGGACAACAAGAACGCCCCGGCGCAAGCGCACGGGGCGTAGCTCAACCGAATGAATCCGGGAACTTTCCACGAACACCTGCGCAGGACGTCCGCGTTCAGCGGATCCTTCGGCCACCGCACCCTTGCGAGCACGGCAACGACCAGCGGTCTTTGGCTTCTGGGGAATCGTACGTGAACCAGGCGATGTCAAGCAAATCCGCTCGGAATCAGCCCGTACGCCGGGTTCGGGAGGGGGCCGATCAGCCCTGCCCGCCGCTGTCCTTCATCATCTGGCCGAGGTCCATGACCTGGTCGGCCGGCGGGGCGGTGATCTCGACCGGCTTGTTGTAGTCCAGGAACTTGATGGTCATGTCCATCGGGCCCTTGGTGGCGGTGCCACGGGTGCGGACCTGCTTGGTGTGGTCCTGCTCGTCGATCCACATGTCCAGGGTCAGGCTCTTGATGCCCTCGCCCTCCAGCGCCTTGAGGGACTTCTCCTGGCGCTCCTTTTCCTCGGGCGTCGCCGTCGCCAGCGAGGCCCGCATCTTCTCCAGCGGGACGGTGCCGACGAAGTGCCGCGTCTTCACGCCGTCGATGGTCTCGTCGCCGAGGGACTTGAGGTCCTGGGCCTTGAGCAGCGCGTCGGCCTGGTCGCTCGGGTTCTGGCCCGACTGCGAGGCCTGGCCGAGGTTCTCCATCTGCTTCGCGGTCTCGGGGTCCATCGCCTTGATGTCGAACTTCATCCACTTGCCCTCAGTGCCCATGTACATGGCACCGTCCAGCATGCGGATCTCGACCGACTCGGCGCCGCCCGTGGCACCGGGGGCCGCCATCTTCATGGCCATGGCCACGGTGGGCTTCATGCGCATGGAGGCTTCGCCGGAGACCTTCTCGCCCATGGCGGTCCCGGACATGGTGTAGCGGAGCGAGGTGATCTCCTCGGACTTCTTCTTCACCTTCTCCAGGTACGCGGCCGGCTTGACCTCGACGGCGGCCTTGGACGGCGCGGCGGCGGTCGAGGCGGCCGGCTTGGCCGCTCCGTCCTTCTTGCCGTCCTCACACGCCGTGGCCCCGCCCACGAGCAGTACGGCGGCCAGGACGGCGCCGGCGGTCTTCGTGCGGTGTACGAGCATGGAGTCCCCACCCCTGATGTGATTGTTTGATGAATTTCGACCCTACGTGGCGCGCTACACCGTCGTCGTCCGTATTTCACGCAATCCGCGCAGGTGTGGCGCGCGCCACAAGGGATCGGGCAAAGGAACGGGCCCCTCGGCTCCCGTGAGGGAGCCGAGGGGCCCGTTCCTTCGTTCAGCGAGCCCGAGGGCTCAGAGCCGTGACGCTCAGACCGCGGCCGGGTCTTCCTCGACGAGGAGGTTCCGGGTGCGGTTCGAGTCCAGCTGGATGCCGGGACCCATCGTGGTGCTCAGGGCGGCCTTCTTGATGTAGCGGCCCTTCGCGGCGGACGGCTTCAGACGAAGGATCTCGTCCAGGGCCGCGCCGTAGTTCTCGACGAGCTGCTCATCGGAGAAGGAGACCTTGCCGATGATGAAGTGCAGGTTCGAGTGCTTGTCGACGCGGAACTCGATCTTGCCACCCTTGATCTCGGTGACAGCCTTGGCGACGTCCATCGTGACGGTGCCGGTCTTCGGGTTCGGCATGAGGCCACGGGGACCGAGCACGCGGCCGAGGCGGCCGACCTTGCCCATGAGGTCCGGGGTGGCGACAACGGCGTCGAACTCGTTGAGGCGGTTGCCCTTGGCGATCTCGTTGATCAGCTCGTCGTCGCCGACGATGTCGGCGCCGGCGGCTTCCGCGGCCGCAGCACGGTCACCGGTCGCGAAGACCAGGACCCGGGCGGTCTTGCCGGTGCCGTGCGGGAGGTTCACGGTGCCGCGGACCATCTGGTCGGCCTTGCGCGGGTCTACACCCAGGCGGAAGGCGACCTCGACGGTGCTGTCGAACTTGGTGGCGGAGGTCTCCTTGGCGAGACGGACGGCCTCGAGCGGGGCGTACTGCTTCTCCCGGTCGACCTTGGCGTCCGCAGCGCGGAGAGTCTTGCTGCGCTTCACTTCTGCTCCTGTGTTGTGACTTCAGGCGTGGAGTCGTGGTGCGGACCAGCGCTTGGCCCTACCACTGGTGTTGCCGGGCGGTGTGGCTGAATCAGCCTTCGACCGTGATGCCCATCGAACGCGCGGTGCCGGCGATGATCTTCTCGGCCGCGTCGATGTCGTTGGCGTTCAGGTCGGGCATCTTGAGCGTGGCGATCTCGCGGACCTGGTCACGCGTCAGCTTCGCGACCTTGGTCTTGTGCGGCTCGCCGGAGCCCTTCTCCACGCCCGCGCTCTTCAGGATGAGGCGCGCGGCCGGCGGAGTCTTGGTGATGAAGGTGAAGGAACGGTCGTCGTAGACCGTGATCTCCACCGGCACGACCATGCCACGCTGCGACTCGGTCGCGGCGTTGTAGGCCTTGCAGAACTCCATGATGTTGACGCCGTGCTGACCGAGCGCGGGGCCGACCGGCGGAGCCGGGTTGGCCGCACCGGCCTTGATCTGGAGCTTGATAAGCCCCGTGATCTTCTTCTTCTTGGGAGGCATTGCTCTCTCCGGGTCCTAGTGAGAGTTTTCGCCGCCAACCGGTCATCCGGATGGAGGCATACCGCACCACGATAACGGGTATCGGTGCGAGGCTAAAAACCGAGCAGGTCAGACCACCCTTTTCGGGGCGATCTGACCTGATCGAAGCAGTTGCTCAGAGGAACGTGATCAGTTCTTCTGAATCTGGTCGAAGCTGAGCTCGACCGGGGTCTCGCGGCCGAAGATCTCGACGAGACCCTTGACCTTCTTCGAGTCCGGGTTGATCTCGTTGATCGTCGCCTGCAGCGTCGCGAACGGGCCGTCGGTGACGGTGACCGAGTCGCCGACCTCGAAGTCGAGGACCTCGATGGTGCGCTTGACGGCGGGCGCGGGCAGGCCGGCGGCCTCCGCTGCGGCCTTCTCGGCCTTCTCCTTGGCCTCCGGCGCGAGCATCTTGAGGATCTCGTCCAGGGTCAGCGGGTACGGGTCGTAGGCGTTGCCGACGAAGCCGGTGACACCGGGGGTGTTGCGGACGACGCCCCAGGACTCGTTCGTCAGATCCATGCGGACGAGAACGTAACCGGGCAGCTTGTTCTGCCGGACGTTCTTGCGCTCGCCGTTCTTGATCTGGACGATCTCTTCCTCGGGCACCTCGGCCTGGTAGATGAACTCCTCGACGTTCAGCGAGACGGCGCGCTGCTCCAGGTTCGCCTTCACGCGCTTCTCGTAGCCCGCGTAGGTGTGGATCACGTACCACTCGCCCGGCAGGGAGCGCAGCTCCTGGCGCAGGGCCTCGGTGGGGTCGACCGGTTCGGCGGGCTCGACCTCGGCGGCCTCTTCGGCCTCCGCGTCGTCCTCGGCCTCTTCGGCGTCCTCGTCGGTCTCGACGTCGTCGGTGGCCTCCACGGCCTCCGCGTCGTCCTCGGCCTGCGCGTCAACCTCGTCCTCGACGTGCAGCGCGGCCTCTTCGGCGGCGGCACCCGCCTCGGCGTCGGCGAGCTCGGCTTCGTCGGGGTCCACGGCGTCTGCAGCCTCGACGATGTCGAGCTCGTCCTCGACGGACTCGACGGAGTCGGGGCTCACGTTCAGGTTCGGGTCAGACACGGTGGCTGCTTCTTCCTGGATACAAAAGGTGGTCGAACATGCGAAAACGGGCGGCACCCATCAAGGCGCCGCCCTCCGCGGGGATCAGCCGAAGACGAACTTGATGGCTTCCTGGAACCCATAGTCAATCACGGTCACCAGACCGATCATGATGACGACGAAGACAATCACCACGGTGGTGTACGTCGTGAGTTGGTTGCGGGTCGGCCATACAACCTTGCGGAGTTCCGCGACGATCTGGCGGTAGAACAGCGCGAGCCGGCCCAGAGGGCCCTTCTTGCCGCGCTTGCCGCCCTTGCGGGCCTTCTTCTCGCGAGTGTCGTCCTCGGCGTCAGGCATGTCGATGGAGCCCAGGGCGTCCGTCACGTCTCTCACCTGAATCCGGGTCGTGGCCGTAGCCGCGCCCGGTTGCGCCGCACGGCGTTGCATCGAAGTACGTACCTGCGCACACATCCGAGAAGGAGTGTGGAGCAGGGCCGGAGGGACTCGAACCCCCAACCGCTGGTTTTGGAGACCAGTGCTCTACCAATTGAGCTACGACCCTTTGCGTTCCCCAACCTACCGCATCCGAGCGAGTGCACGGAGTGCGCACGCTTTGGAGCTGTCGGCGAGGTCCAACGACAGGTGAGCATACGTGCTCCTGGCCCTGACGTCGAACAGAAGCCGCCGGGGAGGGCGTCCGGATCTCGTTCGTCCGGTAACTGAAACGTTGTGCGGCGCTTCTGGGCCGTCTGGGACGATTGGACCCATGACCTCTGCAACGCCTTCCTCCGAGCGCCGGGTGTCCGCCCGTATCGGCGCCATTTCCGAGTCCGCCACCCTCGCCGTGGACGCCAAGGCCAAGGCCCTCAAGGCCGCCGGGCGCCCGGTGATCGGTTTCGGTGCGGGCGAGCCCGACTTCCCGACGCCGGACTACATCGTCGAGGCCGCCGTCGAGGCCTGCCGCAACCCGAAGAACCACCGCTACACGCCGGCCGGCGGTCTGCCCGAGCTGAAGGCCGCGATCGCCGCGAAGACCCTGCGCGACTCCGGCTACGAGGTCGACGCCTCCCAGATCCTGGTGACCAACGGCGGCAAGCAGGCGATCTACGAGGCGTTCGCGGCCATCCTCGACCCGGGCGACGAGGTCATCGTCCCGGCTCCGTACTGGACGACCTACCCGGAGTCGATCCGTCTCGCGGGCGGCGTCCCGGTCGAGGTCGTCGCCGACGAGACCTCCGGTTACCGGGTCTCGGTCGAGCAGCTGGAGGCCGCGCGCACCGAGCGCACCAAGGTCGTCCTCTTCGTCTCCCCCTCCAACCCGACGGGGGCCGTCTACTCCGAGGCCGACGCCGAGGCGATCGGCCGCTGGGCCGCCGAGAAGGGCCTGTGGGTCCTGACGGACGAGATCTACGAGCACCTGGTCTACGGGGACGCGAAGTTCGTCTCGCTCCCGGCGATCGTCCCCGAGCTGGCCGACAAGTGCATCATCGTCAACGGCGTCGCCAAGACGTACGCGATGACGGGCTGGCGGGTGGGCTGGATCATCGGCCCGAAGGACGTCGTGAAGGCCGCCACCAACCTTCAGTCCCACGCCACCTCCAACGTGTCCAACGTGGCCCAGGTCGCCGCGCTGGCCGCCGTGTCCGGCAACCTGGACGCGGTCCACGAGATGCGCACGGCCTTCGACCGCCGCCGCCAGACGATCGTGCGGATGCTGAACGAGATCGACGGCGTGTTCTGCCCGACCCCCGAGGGCGCCTTCTACGTGTACCCGTCGGTCAAGGACGTGCTCGGCAAGGAGATCCGCGGCAAGCGCCCGCAGACCTCCGTCGAGCTGGCCGCGCTGATCCTCGACGAGGCTGAGGTCGCGGTCGTCCCGGGCGAGGCCTTCGGCACCCCGGGTTACCTCCGTCTGTCGTACGCCCTGGGCGACGAGGACCTGGTGGAGGGCGTGTCCCGGATCCAGAAGCTGCTGGCGGAGGCCAAGGCCTAGTCCTGCGGGGCTATCCGAGCGGTTCACGAGCGGCGGTTCCCCGGTCCGGGGGGCCGCCGCTCGGGCGTCCGGCGGGGTCCGCGGCCGTCCGGCGGGGTCCGCTCGCGCGTTCGAGCAAGCCCCCGATAGGTAAAACGCCCTCCCGCTCGGCGCGGGATTGCGGCAGGATCACCGGATGGAGCACGTACGCGATCTCACGCTTCTGCCGAAAGCCCACCTCCACCTGCACTTCACCGGCTCGATGCGGCCGTCGACCCTGCTGGAGCTCGCCGACAAGTACGGCGTGCGCCTGCCCGAGGCGCTGACCGGTGGCGAGCCGCCCAAGCTGCGGGCCACCGACGAGCGGGGCTGGTTCCGCTTCCAGCGGCTCTACGACACCGCCCGGTCCTGTCTGCGCGAGCCCGACGACATCCGCCGGCTGGTGCGGGAGGCCGCCGAGGAGGACGTGCGGGACGGCAGTGGCTGGCTGGAGATCCAGGTGGACCCCACCTCCTACGCCCCGCTCCTCGGCGGGATGATCCCGGCCGTCGAGATCATCCTGGACGCCGTGGACGCGGCCTCCCGGGAGACCGGCCTGGGAATGCGGGTGATCATCGCGGCCAACCGGATGAAGCATCCCCTGGACGCCCGAACGCTGGCCCGCCTCGCCGTCCGGTACGCCGATCGCGGCGTCGTCGGCTTCGGTCTGTCCAACGACGAACGCCGCGGCATGGCCCGTGATTTCGACCGGGCCTTCGCCATCGCCCGCGAGGGCGGCCTGCTGGCGGCCCCGCACGGCGGCGAGCTGACCGGCCCCGCCTCGGTACGGGACTGCCTGGACGACCTCGATGCCTCGCGCATCGGGCACGGCGTGCGGGCGGCCGAGGATCCGCGGCTGCTGAAGCGGCTCGCGGACCGGCAGATCACCTGTGAGGTCTGCCCGGCGTCCAACGTGGCCCTGGGTGTCTACGAGCGCCCCGAGGACGTGCCGTTGCGCGCGCTCTTCGAGGCGGGGGTGCCGATGGCGCTGGGGGCGGACGACCCGCTGCTGTTCGGGTCCCGGCTGGCGGCCCAGTACGAGATCGCGCGGCGCCACCACGGCTTCACGGACGCGGAGTTGGCGGAGCTGGCCCGGCAGTCGGTGCGCGGCTCGGCCGCGCCGGAGGACGTACAGGGGAAGCTGCTGGCGGGGATCGACCACTGGCTCACCGGGTGAGCCGCAGGTCTCCCTCGTAGCAGTCGGCCCGGACCCGGTCGCCGTCCACGAAGCCGATCTCCAGGTGGGTGCGTCCGGTCTCGGGAACGGCGTACTCGGCCACGGTGGCGACGGTCTCGCCGAGGTGGCGCAGGAAGGGGTGGTCGCCGAGGTCCTCGCCGACCTCGATGCGGCCCCACTCCCCCATGTCGTAGGGCGCGTGCGGGGATTCCGACTCGACGATGAGGCACCAGTCGGACCCGGTGGTGATGCGGGTGGACTCGCCCTCGTTGTCGATCAGCCACACGTCGAGCGGTGCCTCGGAGCGCTCGCCCTCGTAGACGTGCCAGGACGCGACGACGCTGCTGATCGTGCGTCCCACCAGCCGGGTGGGGTCCGTACCGGCACCGTGCAGGGGGCATTGCATGGCGGCCGGGGCTCCTCAGATGCTGACGCCGACCGTCACCGGTTCGTTGACCAGGGTGACGCCGAAGGCCGCGTGGACGCCCGCGACGACCTCGCGGGCCAGGGTGAGGAGGTCCTCGGTGGTGGCCTCGCCGCGGTTGGTGAGGGCGAGGGTGTGCTTGGTGGAGATGCGGGCGGGGCCGGTGCCGTAGCCCTTGGTGAAGCCGGCCTTGTCGATCAGCCAGGCCGCGCTGGTCTTCGTGCGGCCGTCGCCCGCGGGGTAGGCGGGCGGGGCGGTCTCGGCGCCGAGGCGGTCCTGGACGCGGGCGAGGAAGGCGGCGTAGGCCTCGTCGGTCAGGATCGGGTTGTGGAAGAACGAGCCGGCCGACCAGGTGTCGTGGTCGGTGGGGTCGAGGACCATGCCCTTGCCGGCGCGCAGGCGCAGCACGGTCTCGCGGGCGGTGGTGGCCGGGACGCGGTCGCCGGCCTCCACGCCGAGGGCGCGGGCGGTCTCGGGGTACTTGATCGGCGCGGACAGGCCGCCGGCGTCTTCGAGGGCGAAGCGCACGCGCAGGACCACGTAGCGGTCGGGCTGGTCCTTGAAGGTGCTGTGGCGGTAGCGGAACCCGCAGGCGTCGGCGGGGAGGGTGACCGTTTCGCCGGTGGTGCGGTCGTAGGCGACGACCTCGGTGACGGTGTCGCGGACCTCCTGGCCGTACGCCCCGACGTTCTGGATGGGTGTGGCGCCGGCGGAGCCGGGGATCCCGGCGAGGCACTCGATGCCGGCGAGGCCGGCGTCGACGGTGCGGGCGACCGCGTCGCTCCAGTTCTCGCCGGCGGCGAGTTCCAGGTGCGTGCCGTCGAGCGCGAACCCGGTGGTCGCGATGCGCAGGGCGGTGCCGGCGAATCCCCGGTCGCCGATGACCAGGTTGCTGCCGCCGCCGATGATCAGCAGTGGGGTGCCGCTCTCGTCTGCGGCGCGGACGGCGGCGATCACCTCGGCGTCGGTGGTCGCGGTGACCAGGCGGGCCGCGGGGCCGCCGAGGCGGAAGGTGGTCAGCGGGGCGAGGGGGGCGTCGTGGAGTTCCTGCACGTGGACAAGAGTACGGTCCGTCCCCCTCGCATCCCTGCGGGGCCACGGACCGTACCGGTTCTTCCCCCGTGTCGGCGGGGTGTCCGCCGACACGGGGTTCGGCCTCAGCCGGCGGCGGGCACCTTGGCCGGGGCCGGGGCGGCGGCTTCGGGGCTCGCGGGGGCGGCGGGGTGCTCCTGGTCCCGGGTCCTGGGCTTCGGCGGGAGCAGGAGGGCGAAGCCGGCGGCGAGGGCGACGGCGATCGCGCCGATCCACAGGGCGGGGATGGTGCCGTCGGTGAAGGCCTGCGGGCTCTCGTAGCCGCCCTGGGCGGAGAAGACCGAGGCCAGGACGGCGACTCCGAGGGCGCCGCCCACCTCGCGCAGCGCGGTGTTGGTGCCGGAGGCCTTGCCCTGGTCGGCGGGGGCCACGGTGGACATCAGCACGTTGGCGGCGGGGGCGAAGTACAGGGCCATGCCGATGCCGCTGAGGATCAGGGCGGGGAGTTGGGCGGCGTAGGAGACGTCGGCGCTGAGGATCACCGCGAACCAGCCGAGTCCGAGGGCCTGGAACGCCAGTCCGGCGGCGACGACCGGTCGGCCCCCTATCCGGTCGGAGAGGATGCCCGCGATCGGCGCGACGATCATCGGCATGCCGGTCCAGGGGAGCATGCGCAGTCCGGCCTCGGTGGGCGAGTAACCGGCGACGCCCTGGAGGAACTGGGCGAGCAGGAAGATCGAGCCGAACATGCCGAGGAACATCAGCAGGGAGGCCACGTTGATCCCGAGGAAGCCCCGGTTGCGGAAGAGCCGCATGGGGAGCATGGGGTTCGCGTGGCGGATGCCGTGGCGGATGAAGGCCCCGACGAGCGCACTGCCGACGATCAGGCCGGTGAGCACGGGGGCGCTGGTCCAGCCCTCGGCGTTGGCGTTGACCAGGGCGTAGACGATCCCGAAGAGGCCGCCGCTGATGAGGATCGTGCCGGGGACGTCGAGGCGGGAGTCGGGGGCGGTGGACTCGGCGAGCCGCAATCGGGCGAGGGGGATCAGGGCGAGGCCGATGGGCACGTTGAGCCAGAAGATCCACTGCCAGGAGATGTGCTCGGTGAGGCTGCCGCCGATGAGGGGGCCGCTGGCGACGGCGAGGCCGGTGACGGCTCCGTAGATGCCGAGGGCCATGCCGCGCCGGGCGGCCGGGACGGCGGCGGTGAGGAGGGTGAGGGTGAGCGGCATCATGATCGCGGCGCCCACGCCCTGGACGGCTCGGGCGGCGATCAGCTCGTCTATGCCGGGTGAGAGGGCCGCGGCGGCGGAGGCGCCGGTGAAGATCGAGAGTCCGACGATGAACAGCCGGCGGCGGCCGAAGCGGTCACCGAGGGCGGAGCCGAACATGAGGAGCACGGCGAAGGTGAGCGTGTAGGCGTTCACCGTCCACTCCAGGTCCTCCAGCTTGCCGCCGAGGTCCTCGCGGATCGCGGGCAGGGCGGTGGTGACGACGAGGTTGTCGAGGGCGGCCATGAAGCTGGCGACGCCGGTGAGGACGAGGGCCCAGACTGCGGGTCCCTTGAGCCTGGTGTCGGCGCTCGTGTCGCCGGGTGCGGTGCCTTGCCTGTCCACGTTTCCCCCTACTGATGCTGTTTGTTAGTTATTGCTGACTAACTTCCGTGCCCACACGACCGCCCGGACGGCGGCGCGCGGTGGACCGGCGGATACCCCGCCGGTGACCCCGCCGACGACTCGGCCGGTCGCCGCTACACGCTCGTACGGACGTCCGACCCGGGGTCGCCCGCCTCCTCGTCCAGGAGGCGGCATCCCTCCCAGACGCGGTGCTCGGACGGGAAGCCCAGGGCGGCGAGGGTGTTGATGAGCATCCCGTGCGCGATGAAGCCGGCGGTCTGGTCGGCGTCGCCGCCGATCGCCGCCTGCACGGTGTCCCACAGGCGCATCCAGCCGGCCCTGACCATCTCCCCGAACTCCGACTCCCCCGCGGCCTCGGCGGCCGCGACGGCCACGTTCGACTGGAGTTGCATCAGGAGCTTGTCGGGGTGCTCGGCGATGAGCCGCCTGTACGTCTGCGCCATGGCCTTGAGCGCCTCGTCGCCGCCGAGGCCCTCGGAGGCCTCCTCGAAGGCGAGCCGGATGTCCTCGGTGCAGCGGGCGACGGCTTCGATGAAGATCGCCTGCTTGCTCGGGAACAGCCGGAACAGGTACGGCTGGGAGACGCCCACCCGTTTGGCGATCGTCTCGGTGGAGGTGCCGTGGTAGCCGCCCCGCGCGAACTCGTGCATCGCCGCGCGAATGACGCTCTCGCGCCGCTCGTCCGCGCTCATCCTTGCCATACGATTAAGTTAGTACTCAATCACTAACTTCGTCAACGCCCGGCGGGGGCCGACTCCCCGGGTCCGCCTGCCGGCCGTAGCATCACGCCCGTGACCCGAACCCCGCACCTCGTCCTGATCAGCGGGAGCACCCGCGCCGGTTCCACCAACACCTCGGTGATCCTGACGGTTCCCGAGGTCCTCGGGGAGGCGGTGCGCACCACGCCCTACCTCGACCTGGCGAAGCTCCCGCACTTCAATCCGGACGACGACGTCGAACCCCTGCCGGCCGAGGTCGTGCGGCTGCGCGAGCTGATCGCGCGGGCGGACGCGCTGCTGTTCTGCACGCCGGAGTACGCGGGCGATCTTCCGGGCTCGTTCAAGAACCTGCTGGACTGGACGGTCGGCGGCGTCGAGATCGTGGACAAGCCGGTCGGCTGGATCAACGCGTCCTCGTCCCCGACGGGCGCCGCCGGGGCCCATCGGGCGTTGCGCACGGTCCTCGGCTACACGGGGGCGAGCGTCGTGGAGGAGGCCTGCGCACGGGTACCGGTACCCCGGGCCGTGGTGGACGGGGGGACGGGGACGATCACCGACCCGGCCGTCCGCGAGGCGGTCGCGCAGGCGGCCCGCCGGCTGCTCGCCGCGGTCCCCCGGTAGGACGTCCGCCGGGGGGCGCGCGACCGTCGGGCCCGGGCGCGGCGGCCCCGGCCCGACGGTCGCGGGCGCCGGCCTCAGGCCAGTCGGACCACCGCGCGCGACATGCCCAGGACCTTCTGCCCCGCGCTCATCGCCGTCAGGTCCACCCGGACCCGGTTGTCGTCCAGCTTCGCCGCCACCTTGGCGGTGACCTCGATCAGCGCGCCGGGGTCCTCGTTCGGGACGACGACCGGCTTGGTGAAGCGCACCCCGTACTCGAGGACCGCGCCCGGGTCGCCCAGCCAGTCGGTGACCACGCGGATCGCCTCGGCCATGGTGAACATGCCGTGCGCGATCACGTCCGGCAGCCCGACCTCCTTGGCGAACTTCTCGTTCCAGTGGATCGGGTTGAAGTCACCGGAGGCGCCCGCGTACCGCACGAGCGTGGCGCGCGTCACGGGGAAGGAACCCGCCGGGAGTTCGGTGCCGACCTCCACGTCGGCGTACTGGATCTGCGCGGTCATCTCAGGCCTCCTGGGGAGCGCGGGACACGAGCTTGGTCCACGCCGTCACCACGTGCTCGCCGGAGGCGTCGTGGACCTCGCCCCGAATGTCGATGATGTCGTTGCCCGCGAGGGACTTCACGGCCTCGATGGTGGAGGTCACGGAGAGCCGGTCGCCCGCCCGCACGGGCCGGACGTACGCGAACTTCTGGTCACCGTGCACGACGCGGCTGTAGTCCAGGCCCAGCTGCGGGTCCTCGATGACCTGGCTCGCCGCCTGGAAGGTGATGGCGAACACGAAGGTCGGCGGCGCGATCACGTCCTGGTGACCGAGCGCCTTCGCGGCTTCGGGGTCGGTGTAGACGGGATTCTCGTCACCCACGGCGACGGCGAATTCGCGGATCTTCTCCCGGCCGACCTCGTACGGATCGGTGGGCGGGTAGCTCCGCCCCACGAAGGTCTGGTCGAGGGCCATGGCTCACTACCTCCTGTTGAGGGACATGAAAGTCACGAGAAACACACGTCACGGATCGCCGGCCACGGCCCGTCGGACGCGGGAACGCCGCGTACGGGGACAGCGCGGCACCGGAAGGATCCGGACGCGGAAACGACACGAGGCCGCCCCCCGATGAAAGGGGACGGCCTCGTGACGGTGCCTGTATTCGAGACTCGCCAGGATCAGCGGGTCTCGCGGTGCGCGGTGTGCGAGTTGCAACGCGGGCAGTGCTTCTTCATCTCAAGTCGGTCCGGGTCGTTACGCCGGTTCTTCTTGGTGATGTAGTTCCGCTCCTTGCACTCCACGCAGGCCAGCGTGATCTTCGGGCGGACGTCGGTGGCAGCCACGTGAGTGCTCCTTGACGGACAATTGGGACGGATGAACGCATACAAGAGTAGCCGACCGGGAGACCGACCCCGCAATCGGCTACTGTGTGTAGCGGCGACCGGACTTGAACCGGTGACACAGCGATTATGAGCCGCTTGCTCTACCGACTGAGCTACGCCGCTTTGATGTGATCGACCCCCCACCCGAGGGTGGGGAACCTCTCTCACCAGAGCCCCAATGCGGAATCGAACCGCAGACCTTCTCCTTACCATGGAGACGCTCTACCGACTGAGCTATTGGGGCGAGCGATGAAGACATTACACGGTTGCCCGCCGATCGCCCAAATCCTTTGCGGGGACCGGGCTCCGAGGGGCTTCGGTCCGGATTCCCGATCGACCCGCACCTCCCTCCAGCCCCTGTTTTTCCCGGAGTTTCGGTCCGAATGTGGGCGAGGTCACACGGCCCGCACCGGCCGTCCGGCCCCGATCTCACGCTCTGTGCATCCCGACCGCCCCTTTCACCGCCGGCGCACGCCGGGGATCCGTCCCGGGGCACCACACCGGTACGACTATTTCGCTCCTCCGCGAACCGGAGAGCCCCGCGCCCTAGGCTCTGAGCACGCTGCGTGATCTTGGGCCGCGGGCCGAGGCCACGGACCCGGGAACCGCCCGAGCCACCGCAGGAGCGCGATGTCCGACAGCCCGCCGCAGCAGCCGTCCCACTCCCCGCACGGCGGCCGGGGCGAGGGCGGCGGCCATGGGCCCGCACACGGCCCCCGGAGCCACGCGGGTGGTCCCGTCGCCGGGCCCGACCCCACCACCCTGCTGCTCGCCGGCGCCCGCCTCACGGACGGCCGCACCGTCGACGTCCGGCTGGGCGGGGGCGGCCGCATCCAGGCCGTGGGGACCCCCGGGAGCCTGCCGGCCCCCGCGCTCGCCCGTGTCGACCTCAGCGGGTACCTGCTGCTGCCGGCCCCCGCCGAGCCGCACGCGCACGGCGACACCGCGCTGACCGCGGACGGGGAGGGACCCGTCTCCCACGCCGCCGACGAGGTGCAGCGCCGGGCCACCGAGGCGGCGCTGCTCCAGCTCGGGCACGGCGCCACCGCCCTGCGCTCCCACGTACGGATCGGCGACGTCCACGGGCTCGGCCCGATGGAGGCCGTGCTCCAGGCCCGCCGCTCGCTGCGCGGCCTCACCGACCTGACCACCGTCGCCGTGCCCCGGCTGTTGACCGGTGTCGCCGGGGCGGACGGGCTCGCCATGCTCCGCGACGCCGTCAAGATGGGGGCCTCCGTGATCGGCGGCTGCCCGGACCTCGACCCCGACCCCACCGGCTTCGTCGAGGCCGTCCTGGAACTCGCCGCCGAGCACGGCTGCCCCGTGGACCTGCACACGGACGGGGACGATCCGGCGCGGCTGGCCCGGCTCGCCGCCATGGCCGGCGGGCTGCGCCCGGGCGTCGGCATCGGCCCCTGCGGCGGCCTGTCCCGGCTCCCGCTGGACGTGGCGTCCCGCGCCGCCGACCGGCTGGCCGCGGCCGGCGTACGGGTCACCTGCCTGCCCCAGGGGGACTGCGCGGCCCTGGAGCGGCGCGGCCTGCGCACCGCGCCGGTCCGGCTGCTGCGTGCCGCCGGGGTCCTGGTCGCGGCCGGGAGCGGGGCCCTGCGCGACGCCGGCAACCCGGTGGGTCGGGGCGACCCGCTCGAAGCGGCGTACCTGTTGGCCTCCCAGGGCGGGCTGCGTCCGGCCGAGGCCTACGAGGCGGTCAGCACGGCCGCCCGCGAGGCCATGGGCATGCCCGAGGTGCGGGTGGAGGCGGGCTTCCCGGCGGAGCTGCTCGCCGTGCGCGGGGACCGGATCGCCGGGGTGCTCTCGCTGGCCTACAGCCGGATCGTGATCCACCGGGGGCGCGTCGTAGCCCGGACGAGTGCCGTACGGGAGTACTGCGACTCGGCGGTCGCGGTGGCCCTGGACCTGCCCCGGCAGGGGCGTACGGAGCACGGTCCCTGAGTCGCGAGGGCCGTTCGCCGCCGCTTCGCGGGCGCGGGCGCCCCGCTCGACGTACGGTCGGGGCATGCGCATCGTCATCGCGGGTGGACACGGTCGGATCGCGCTGCGGCTGGAGCGACTGCTCCGCGCGCGCGGGTACGAGGTCGCGGGCATCATCCGCGACCCGGAACAGGGCGACGACCTGCGGGACGCGGGGGCCGAACCGGTGCTCTGCGACCTGGAGTCGGCGACCGTCGAGCACGTGGCGGGAATCCTCCAGGGCGCCGACGTCGCCGTCTTCGCGGCCGGAGCGGGAGCGGGCAGCGGCGTCGAACGCAAGGACACCGTGGACCGGGCCGCGGCGGTCCTCTTCGCCGACGCGGCCGAACGGGCCCGCGTGCGGCGCTTCCTGATGGTCTCCTCGATGGGCGCCGACGCCCGCCACGACGGCGACGAGGTCTTCGACCACTACCTGCGCGCCAAGGGCGAGGCCGACGACCACCTCCGCACCCGGCTGGGCCTGGAGTGGACGATCCTGCGCCCGGGCGCGCTCACCGATCACGCCGGTACGGGCCTGGTCCGCCTGGAGGCCGACACGGGCCGGGGGTCGGTCCCGCTCGACGACGTGGCGGCGGTCCTCGCGGAGCTGATCGAGACCCCGGCGACGGCCGGGCTGGTCCTGGAACTGCTCTCGGGTTCCACCCCGGTCTCGGTGGCCGTGAAGGACGTGGCGGGCAACTGACGGGGCGGGCAACGGTCGTGCCGGGCAACTGTCGTGGGGCCCGGAGAACGGGCCTCGACCCCGGGCCGCGGGCGGTTCAGAACGCGGCGCTGACCTTGTCGTCCGAACGGCCCACCGAGTCCTGCAGGAACCGGTGCTCGTACGCCCGCCGGATCCGCTCGACGCTCGCGCCGCGCTCCTGCGCCTCCTTCTCGGGATAGAGCAACACCACCTCGTACGAGGTCTCGTGGACGATCCGGCCGTCCTGGCCGCGGCGTTGCCCGTGCCCGTGGTGGACGGTGAGCCCCTCGGGGAAGGCCGGGGTGATCTCGCGGTCCAGGAAACGGGTGAACTCCCCCTCCCCTACCGGTTCCCGGCCGCCCGGGCGCTCGCTGCCGAAGTACAGCCGCGTCTCCTGGTAGGGCTCCCCCACGTGGGTGTCCAGCGCCGCCCCGACCAGGGCCGGGATGCCGGCGCCGAGCAGGGCGAGCAGGACGCCGCCCCCGACCTTGCCTCGTGTGTCCGATGTCCAATGCACGCCCCTTGAACGACGCGACGCCCCCCATCGGTGCGCAGCGGGCGCCCGATAGGGTCACTGCGGATTCGGCCGGGAGGACGGTCGTACGAGGCACCGGGGTGGGCATGGGAGACGGCGACTGGCGGATCGGCGCGGCGGAGGGGGCCCGGCTCGCCGCCCGGTGGTGGAAGTGGGCCCTGTCCGCGCCGGAGGACCGGAGCCCCGTCGGTGACACCACGGGACGCAACGCCGGGTGGCGCCAGCCCGAGGACCTCTGGTTCCTCGCCGGGACGCACGGCGGCCGTGTGGTGCGCCGGTGTGCGGTCCCGAGCGACCGCAGGTTGTTCTTCCCGGTGTTGAACACCCAGCGGGCGGCTGTCCCGTTCGTCACCAGGCCGTGGATTCCGACCGTGGCGCGGGCGCGGGCGGCCCTGAACAGCGTGCCGCTGACGCTGGACGAGTTCTCCTCGAAGCCGTTCCAGTCCCTGGGGATACCCCGGGTCGCGTGGGGCCTGTGGTGCGGACTCGGCCCGCTCCCGGCGGGTCAGTACGTCCTGGAGATCGCGGCGTCCGCGACGAACGGCTTCTGGGTCGACATCACGTACCACCTGACGGTGGAGTGAGGGCCTGGCCGATGGGCGGAGCCGATGGGCGGGCCGGCCGGGGAACGAAGAAGGCCCCCGTTCACTGGGTGAACGGGGGCCTCTCTCGCGTGGCGGCGCCAGGGTTCGAACCTGGGTAGGCTGAGCCGGCAGATTTACAGTCTGCTCCCTTTGGCCACTCGGGCACACCGCCAAGAGATTGCCGTTTTTCCGCCTTGCGGCGGCGCTCCGTGGCAACGACGTAAACAATACCCGATGGCCGGGGGTGCTTCGCCACAGGATTGATCAGCGCCGCACGTGGGCGCGGTGGCTAGGCTTTGCGGAGCGGGCCGGGGTCGTCCGGCCGCGCCCTCCGGGGCACAACACAGCCGACTTCAAGGAGCCACAGCACATGGCCGACTCCAGTTTCGACATCGTCTCGAAGGTCGAGCGGCAGGAGGTCGACAACGCCCTCAACCAGGCCGCCAAGGAGCTCTCCCAGCGTTACGACTTCAAGGGGACGGGCGCGTCGATCGCCTGGTCCGGCGAGAAGATCCTGATGGAGGCGAACTCCGAGGAGCGCGTGAAGGCCGTCCTCGACGTCTTCGAGACCAAGCTCGTCAAGCGCGGGATCTCGCTCAAGGCCCTGGACGCCGGTGAGCCGCAGCTGTCCGGCAAGGAGTACAAGATCTTCGCGACGATCGAGGAGGGCATCTCCCAGGAGAACGCCAAGAAGGTCGCGAAGATCATCCGTGACGAGGGCCCCAAGGGCGTCAAGGCCCAGGTCCAGGGCGAGGAGCTGCGCGTCAGCTCCAAGAGCCGCGACGACCTCCAGACCATCCAGGCCCTGCTCAAGGGCAAGGACCTGGAGTTCGCGATCCAGTTCGTGAACTACCGCTGATCGTTCGCATCGGCGATCACGCTTGGCCGTGATCACGTGAGCCCGTCCACGAGCCCGTCCGCCCCTGCGGACGGGCTCGCGGCCGTCCGGGCTCCCGGCGGGTGGTGGACCGCGCGTGTGCGGGGCGTGTGCGGCGCACGCGCCACCTCGGGCTCCTGTGGTCACTGGGCGTGGGCCGGTGCGCCCTCCACGCTGGTGAGGACCATCCACCACGTGGCAGGGGGTTCTCGCATGCCTGGGGCCGGTACGTTTCGCGAAGACTTCGGGGCGTCCGTCGTCGTCGCGCTCGTCGCGCTGCCGCTCTGTGTGGGCGTCGCCGTCGCCTCCGGGGTGCCGGCTGAACTCGGCATCGTCACCGGGGTGGTCGGCGGCCTGGTCACCGGCTGGTTCCGGGGAAGTGCGCTCCAGGTCAGCGGCCCGGCCGCGGGGCTGACCGTACTCGTCTACGAGGCCGTGCGGGCGTACGGTCTGCCCGCGCTCGGGGTGTTGGTGGTGGCCGCGGGGCTGTTGCAGCTCGCCATGGGGGCGCTCCGGCTCGGGCGGTGGTTCCGGGCGGTCTCCGTCGCCGTGGTGCAGGGGATGCTGGCCGGGATCGGGCTCGTGCTGATCGCCGGTCAGTTGTACGCGTTGGGCGGGGTCCGGGCTCCCGGGCAGACCCTCGCGAAGCTGGGCGGGGTGCACGTGCTCGGGTCGCAGGCCGATTGGGCCGCCGTGGCGCTCGGGGCCGGGACCGTCGCCGTGATGGTGGCCTGGCGTCGCGCGCCGGCCCGGATCCGGCTCGTGCCGGGGGCGCTCGTCGGGGTGGTGGCGGCGACCGCCGCGGCCTCGTTGTTGCGGCTCCCGGTGGACCGGGTGCGGGTGACGGGGGTGCTGGAGGCGGTGGCCCTGCCGACCGTGGGCGATTTCGGGGTGCTGTTGTCCGTGGGGGCCGGCGGAACCGTGGTGGCGCTCGCGCTGATCGCGTCCGCCGAGACCCTGTTCAGCGCGGCGGCCGTCGACCGCATGCACGACGGGCCGCGCACGCACTACGACCGGGAGCTGGTGGCCCAGGGCGTCGGGAACGTCGCCTGCGGGTTGCTGGGGGCGCTGCCGATGACGGCGGTGATCGTGCGCAGCGCCGCGAACGTGGAGGCGGGGGCGCGGACCCGGGCCGCGCGGGTGATGCACGGGGGGTGGCTGCTGTTGTTCGCCGTGGCCCTGCCGCGGGTGCTGGAGGTGGTGCCGCTCGCGGCGCCGGCCGGGGTGTTGCTGCACGCCGGGTGGAAGCTGCTGCCGGCCAGGGCGGTGGCGGCGTTGTGGCGCTCGCACCGGGGCGAGGCCGTGGTGCTGGTGGTGACCGCGTCCGCGATCGTGGCGACCAACCTGTTCGAGGGGGTGTTGATCGGCTTGGGGCTCGCCGTGGCCAAGGCGGCCTGGGAGACCTCCCACGTGCACCTGGAGGAGGTGTGGGAGGAGGACGTGCTGTGTGTCCGGGTGGTGGGGAACGCCAACTTCCTGCGGCTGCCGAAGCTGTTGGATTCCCTGGACGCGCTGCCGTCCGGGCAGAGCGTCCGGCTGGACCTCGACGGGCTGCGGCACCTCGACCACGCCTGCCTGACGGCCCTCGAAGGCTGGGAGCGGGCCCGTACCCGTACGCCGCTCCCCGGGCGGGAGGGCGTCGTCCAGGGCGTCGAAGGCGTCACCGGGAGGCGAAGGGGGCGTCGGTCGGGACGATCTCGCGGCCCAGCGGGAGCAGGGAGAGCGGGACCATCTTGAAGTTGGCGATGCCGAAGGGGATGCCGATGATCGTGACGCAGAGCGCGATGCCGGTGACGATGTGGCCGAGGGCCAGCCACCAGCCCGCCAGGACCAGCCACAGGACGTTGCCGACGCAGGAGCCGGCTCCGGAGTCGTGGCGTTCGACGGTGGTGTAGCCGAAGGGCCACAGCGCGTACACCGCGATGCGGAAGGCGGCGATGCCGAAGGGGATGCCGATGATGGTGACGCAGAGGATCACACCCGCGAGGCAGTAGCCGAGGAACAGCCAGACGCCGCTGAGTACGAGCCAGATCACGTTCAGGATTGTCTTCACTGCGTACGGCCTGCCATCTGTTCGAGCCGGGCGATGCGCTCGGCCATCGGGGGGTGCGTCGAGAACATCCTCGACAGTCCCTCACCGGGGCGGAAGGGGTTGGCGATCATCATGTGGCTCGCCGTCTCCAGGCGTGGTTCCGGGGGCAGCGGAAGCTGCTTGGTGCCGGCGTCCAGTTTGCGCAGGGCGCTCGCCAGGGCGAGCGGGTCGCCGGTGAGCTGGGCTCCGGAGGCGTCGGCCTCGTACTCGCGCGAGCGGCTGATGGCGAGCTGGATCACGGACGCGGCCAGCGGGCCGAGGATCATGATCAGCAGCATGCCGAACAGGCCGGGTCCCTCGTCGTCGTTCGAGCGGCCGATGGGGATCAGCCAGGCGAAGTTGACCAGGAACATGATCACGGAGGCGAGTGCTCCGGCGACGGAGGAGATGAGGATGTCGCGGTTGTAGACGTGGCTCAGCTCGTGGCCGATGACCCCGCGCAGCTCGCGTTCGTCGAGGATGCGCAGGATGCCCTCGGTGCAGCAGACCGCGGCGTTGCGCGGGTTGCGGCCGGTGGCGAAGGCGTTGGGGGCCTCGGTCGGCGAGATGTAGAGCCGGGGCATGGGTTGGCGCGCGGACGTGGAGAGCTCGCGGACCATGCGGTACAGCTCGGGGGCCTCGAACTCGCTGACGGGGCGGGCGCGCATCGCGCGTAGAGCCAGCTTGTCGCTGTTCCAGTACGCGTACGCGTTCGTCCCGAGGGCGATGAGGACGGCGACGATCAGGCCGCCCCGCCCGAAGAAACTTCCGATGACGATGATGAGTGCGGACAGCCCGCCGAGGAGTACGGCGGTCTTCAGCCCGTTGTGCCGGCGGTGCACGGTACGCCCTCCAAGTGGTGCGGCAGGGGGACCCCGTCCAGGATCTTCGGTGCGAAGGGTCTCCGGTCCAGTGGACCCTTCCTTCCTGGTCAACGCGAGGTGAGGGCGTCTGGTTCCCGGGGCACGACGGGGGCGCCGCACCGGTGGACCGGGCGGCGGGGCGGCCGTGGGCGTTGCTCCGTACGGGTCACGGCGTGCGGGGCGGGCGTGGGGCGGGCGGGCGGGGTGGGTCGCCGCCGCCGCGCCTACTGCGGGAAGAGGCTGCCCGCGGCGAAGCGCAGGACCAGCTCCGGGGCGCCCGAGAGGACCAGGGCGGTGACCCCGGTGAGCGCGATGGCGACGGTGATCGGCAGGGGCGCCTTCGCGCGGACCCCGGCGGGGGCCGCGCCCGCGGCCGCGTCCTGGGGCGGGGCGCGGAAGAGCAGGGCCGTCCAGCGCAGGTAGTAGTACAGGGCGATCACGACGTTGATCGCCATCAGCACGGCGAGCCAGGCCAGGCCGGCGTCGACCGCGGAGCGGAAGACGGTGACCTTCGCGAAGAGGCCGATGAGGCCGGGCGGCAGTCCGGCCAGGCACAGCAGGAAGAAGGCCAGCGCCAGGGCCGCGACGGGGCGCTCGGCGTACAGGCCCCGGTAGTCGTCGATCCGGTGCAGCGGCTTGGTACGGGCGACCAGCGCGGCGACGGCGAAGGCGCCGAGGTTCACGGCCGCGTACATCAGGGCGTAGGCGACGGTGGAGCCGATCTGGTCGCGGTCGGAGTACGCGGCGGCGGCGATCGGGACCAGCAGGTAGCCGGCCTGGCCCACCGAGGACCAGGCGAGGAGGCGGACGGCGCTGTTCGGGCGGTCGGCGCGCTGGCGCAGGGCGGCGACGTTGCCGACGGTCATGGTCAGCGCGGCGAGGACGGCCAGCGCCGGGCCCCAGATGTCGGAGTACGCCGGGAAGGCGATGACCGTGACGAGGATCAGGCCGGTGAAACCGACGGCCTTGCCGATCACCGAGAGGTAGCCCGCGATGGGCAGCGGGGCGCCCACGTAGGTGTCGGGGACCCAGAAGTGGAAGGGTACGGCCGCCGTCTTGAAGGCGAAGCCGACGAGGGTGAGGGCGACGCCCGCCATGGCGAGGGTGTCGAGCTGTGCGGGGACGTCTTCGAGCCGGTCGGCGACCTGGGCGAGGTGCAGGGAGCCGGTGGCCGCGTAGACGAAGGCGACGCCCATCAGCGACACGGCGGTGGCGGTGACCGAGGACAGGAAGAACTTGAGGGCGGCCTCGGAGGACAGCCGGTCGCCGCGGCGCATGCCGACGAGGGCGAAGGCCGGCAGCGAGGCGACTTCGAGGGCGACGATCAGGGTGGCGAGGTCCCGGGAGGCGGGCAGCAGCGCCGCGCCGGCGGCCGAGGAGAGCAGCAGGAACCAGTACTCGCCCGCCGGCATGCGGGCCTCGCGGACGGCGGTGACCGACAGCAGGGCCGTGACCAGGGCGCCGGCCAGCACCAGGAACTGCACGACGAGAGCGAAGTGGTCGGCGGTGTAGCTGCACGCGCCGGGGTCGCCGGTGAGGCAGAAGGTGGCGCGGTCGCCGGCGCGCAGCGGCAGCAGGGCGGCGGTCGCGGCGGCCAGTCCGGCCACGGAGATCCAGCCGAGCAGCGGCTTGCGCTCCTGCGGCACGAACAGGTCCGCGACGAGGACGACGAGGGCGACGGCGGCGGTGATGACGACGGGTGCGATCGCGAGCCAGTCCACGGACTGGACCAGGCTCGGGGTCGGCGCGCCGGCGGCGGACAGGACCGTCATGAGTTGCCTCCTGCGAGGAGCTTCTGGACGGCCGGGTCGGTGAGGCCGAGGAGGACGGCGGGCCAGAGGCCGGCGAGGACGGTGAGGGCGACGAGCGGGGTCCAGGCGGCGAACTCGTAGTGCCGGACGTCCGCGACGGTGACCTCGGGGCCGGCCTTCGGGTCGCCCATGCACACGCGCCGTACGACGACCAGGAGGTAGGCGGCGGTGAGCAGCGTGCCGAAGGCGCCCACGGCCGTGTACGTGAGGAACGCCGACCGCGGCAGTCCCTCGGCCGGGTCGAACGCGCCGAACAGGGCCAGCATCTCGCCCCAGAACCCGGCGAGGCCGGGCAGCCCCAGGGAGGCCACGGCCGCGAAGGCGATCAGCGCGCCGAGGCGGGGGGCGCGGCCGTAGACGGCGGCTCCGGTCGCCCCGGCGAGCGTGTCGAGGTCGGCGGTGCCGTAGCGGTCCTTGAGGGCGCCGACCAGGAAGAAGAGGAGGCCCGTGATGAGGCCGTGGGCGATGTTGGCGAACAGCGCGCCGTTGACCCCGGTGGGGGTCATGGAGGCGATGCCGAGCAGTACGAAGCCCATGTGGCCGACGGAGGAGTAGGCGATGAGCCGCTTGAGGTCGCCCTTGTTGCCCTTGCGCGCCAACGCGAGGCAGGCGAGGGACCCGTAGACGATGCCGACGACGGCGAACGCGCCGAGGTAGGGGGCGAAGGTCGCCATGCCGTCGGGGGTGATCGGCAGCAGGATGCGAACGAACCCGTACGTGCCCATCTTCAGCATCACGCCCGCCAGCAGCACCGATCCGACGGTGGGGGCGGCGGTGTGCGCGTCGGGCAGCCAACTGTGCAGGGGCCACATCGGGGTCTTCACGGCGAGGCCGAGACCGATGGCGAGCACGGCCAGGAGCTGGGTGGTGCGGGACAGTCCGCGGCCGTTGTCGGAGGCGAGTGCCACCATGTCGAAGGTGCCGCTGTCCAGCCCGATCAGCAGCAGACCGAGCAGCATGACCACGGACCCGAGGAGGGTGTAGAGGATGAACTTCCAGGCGGCGGCCTGCCTCTGGGCGCCGCCCCAGCGGGCGATGAGGAAGTACATCGGGATGAGGACCATCTCGAAGGCGAGGAAGAACAGCAGCAGGTCGAGGACGGCGAAGGTCGCGAGGGTGCCGGACTCCAGGACGAGCAGCAGGGCGACGAAGGCCTTCGGGGAGGGGCCCTCGGGGAACTTGAAGTAGCTGTAGAGCGCGCAGAGGAAGAACAGCAGCGCGGTCATCAGGAGGAGGGGGAGCGAGATGCCGTCGACGCCGAGGTGGATCCGGATGTTCAGCGCCTGGATCCAGCTGATGTCCGTCGTCGCCTGGAAGCGGGACGGGGCGTCGTGGTCGAAGCCCGCGGTGAGGGCGATCGCCGCGGCGAGGATCACGCCGGTCACGCTCACGCCGTGGCGCAGCACGGCCTGTTCGGGGCTCTTGCCCTTGAGGCCGGGCGGGGCCGGCAGGAGGGCGGCGACGGCGCCGAGGAGTGGTGCGGCCACGACGAACGCCAGGAGGAACTGCATCACGGACGGGCTGATATCAATCACGGCTGACTCACGGCTCACGATCCGGCGTTGACGTTGGCGAGGACGGCGGTGGCGATCGCCAGGACCACGGCGCCGGCGAGCAGGGCGCTCAGGTAGCTCTGCACGTTGCCGGTCTGGGCGCGGCGGACGAGGGCGCCGAGCAGCCGGGGCCCGGCGCCCGCGCCGCGGACGTACGTGTCCACGACCTCCCGGTCGAGGAAGCGGACCAGGGCGGCGGCGGCCCGTACGGGGCGGACGAACAGCCGGTCGTAGAGGGCGTCGAGGTGGAAGCCGTCCGCCGCGTGGCGGTGCAGCGGACCGAGGAGCGCCTTGCCGGGGTCGGGGGCCGGGCCCGCCGGGACGGTGGGGTGCTCGTGGGCGACCTCCGCCACCTCGGGGGTCTCGGCGGCGGACTCCGCCGCGGCGGTGGCGGCGGAGACGCCGGCCGCGACGGCGGCGGGCTCGTCGGTGACGGCGGCGGCCGCGGGTCCGATCGCGGCGGGGGCCGCGTGTGCCCGGGCGGCCGCGCGCTGCCAGAGGCCGTAGGTCAGCAGGACGCCGATGACGGCGGCGCCGACGCCGAGGATCGAGGTGGCCACGGACGGGGTGAGCTGCTCGCCGTCGAACCAGTCCGCGAGGGGGCCGGCGGCGAGACCGAAGGCCACCGTGGGGATCGCCAGCAGCCACAGCACGCCGGTCATGGCGAGGGGCTCCTTGCCGTGGTCGGGGGCGGCGGCGCCCCGGCCGCGGAAGGCCATCAGCCACAGCCGGGTGGCGTAGGCGGCGGTGAGCAGGGCGGTCAGCACGCCGGAGACGAGCACCAGCCAGCCGGCCGCGCCGGGGGCGAAGTCGGAGTGGCCGGTGGCGGTGCGCTCGGCGGCGACGAGGATCGCCTCTTTGGAGAAGAAGCCGGCGAAGGGCGGGATGGCGGCGAGCGCGAGGAGCGCGATCGTCATCGTCCAGAACGTGTCGGGGATGCGTTTGGCCAGGTCGGACGTGCGGGACATGGCGGCCAGGGAGTTCGTCCCGGCGGCGTGGATGATCACGCCCGCGCCGAGGAAGAGGAGCGCCTTGAAGGCGCCGTGCGACAGGAGGTGGAAGACGGCCGCGCCGCGGTCGCCGACGGCCAGGGCGCCGATCATGTAGCCGAGCTGGCCGATCGTCGAGTAGGCCAGTACCCGCTTGATGTCGTCCTGGGCCAGGGCCGCGAGGGCCGAGCCGACCATGGTGACGGCCGCCATGACGGCCATCACCACCAGCGCGGCCCGGGAGGCCGCGAAGACCGGGAGCAGGCGGGCGACGAAGTAGACGCCGGCGGCGACCATCGTCGCGGCGTGGATCAGCGCGGAGACCGGGGTGGGGCCCGCCATGGCGTCGGGCAGCCAGGTGTGCAGCGGGAACTGCGCGGACTTGCCGGCGACCCCGGCGAGCAGGAGCAGCGCGATCGGCGTCGGGTGGTCGAGGCCGCCGGCGGCGACGGTGTCCAGGATCTCGGTGATCCGGAAGGACCCGACGTCGGTGGCGAGCGCGAACAGACCGATGAGGAAGGGCACGTCACCGAGCTTGGTGACCAGGAAGGCCTTCAGGGAGGCGGAGCGGGCCGCCTCGGTCTCCCAGTAGTGGCCGACGAGGAAGTACGAGCAGATGCCCATGACCTCCCAGCCGACGAGCAGCACCATCAGGTCGCCGGAGTAGACGACGACCAGCATGGCGGAGGTGAACAGGGAGACCAGGGCGGCGTACGACGGGTAGCGCGGGTCCTCGCGCAGGTAGGCCGTCGAGTAGAGCTGTACGCAGGTGGCGACCACGCCGACCAGCACGGCGACCAGGGCCGCGAAGCCGTCCAGGTACAGGCCGAGCTCGATCGGCACCGAGCCGGTCGGGGTCAGTTCGGTCGCGGTGTCGATGGCCGGGCCGCCGCCCTGGCGGACGGCGACGAGCACGGCCAGCACGGCGGCGCCCAGCGTCGGCAGGAGGGCGAGCGGCCGGACGAAACCGGGGGCACTGCGGCCGCACAGCAGTCCCGCCACCGCGCCCAGGAACGGGAGGAGGGGGACGAGGACCGCGAGGGTCGTGGTGCTCACGCGGTGACCTCGCTCTGGTTGCTCGGATCGGTGGGGGCGGGCTCGTGGCCCTCGGCGGTGTCGCGCAGTCGGTCCACGTCCGAGGTGCCCCGGTTGCGGTACACCGTCAGCACGATCGCGAGGCCGATGCCGATCTCGGCGGCGGCGATGGCGATGGTGAACAGGGTGAGGGCCTGGCCGGCGTGCAGGGCGTCGCGCAGCCACACGTCGAAGGCCACCAGGTTGAGGTTGACGGCGTTGAGCATCAGCTCGACGGCCATCAGGACGAGGATGGCGTTGCGGCGGGCCAGGACGCCGTACAGGCCGACGCAGAAGAGGAGCGCCGCGAGCACGGCCGGGTAGGCGAGGTGCATCAGCGCGGCCCCTTCTGGTCGTCGGGGCGGTCGTCCTTGCGGGACAGCACGATCGCGCCGATCAGCGCCGCGAGGAGGAGCACGGAGAGGGCCTCGAAGGGCAGCACCCAGTGCTGGAAGAGGAACTCGCCGGTGACCCGGGTGGATCCCCGGGCGGGGCCGTCGAGGTCGATCCAGGTGGTGCGGAAGGCGTCGACGACGACCCAGACGAGCGCGGCGGCCGCGACGATCGCGACGCCGAGGGCGACCGGGCGGTTGCCCGAGTCGGCGTCCGGGGAGCGGCCGATGGGCGCCTTGGTCAGCATCAGTCCGAAGAGCAGCAGCACGACCACGGAACCGAGGTAGATCAGCACCTGCACCCACGCGATGAACTCGGCGGTCAGCAGCAGGTACTCGACGGCGATCCCGCCGAGCGCGACGACCAGCCACAGCGCGGCGTGCACGAGCTGTCTGGTGGTGACGGTGACGAGCGCCGCGCCGAGGGTGGCGAGGCCGACGAGGACGAAGGCGATCTCGACGCCGGTCGGGGAGAGGAAGCCGGGGCCGGTGGCGGTGGCGGCCAGGGTGGCGGCGGGGCTCACGCGTCTGCCTCCGGGTCGGTCGGTGCCTCGTTCGCCGGGGCGGCGGCGGCAGCCGCTTCGGCGGCCGCGGCCGCCTCGGCCTTGTCCACCGCCTTGCGGGCGGCGGCGATCTCCTTGGGCTCCTCGGCGGCCGGGTCCAGGGCGGGCGGGGCCGGCACGGTCCACATCCATTCGCGGAGCTTGTCGCGCTCGTGGGTGAGTTCGAGGATGTCGGTCTCCGCGTACTCGAACTCCGGCGACCAGAAGAGGGCGTCGAAGGGACACACCTCGATGCAGATGCCGCAGTACATGCAGAGCGAGAAGTCGATGGCGAAGCGGTCGAGGACGTTGCGGCTGCGCTCGCGGCCACCGGGGGCGGCGGCGGGCACCGTCTCCTTGTGGGAGTCGATGTAGATGCACCAGTCGGGGCACTCGCGCGCGCAGAGCATGCAGACCGTGCAGTTCTCCTCGAACAGCCCGATGACGCCGCGGCTGCGCGGCGGGAGTTCGGGCTGGACCTCGGGGTACTGGGCGGTGTGGGAGCGCCTCGTCATCGTGCGCAGGGTGACGGCGAGGCCCTTGGCCAGGCCTGATCCGGGAACGGGCATCAGTTGATCGCCACCTTCACGATGCCGGTGAGCGCGATCTGGGCGAGCGCGAGCGGGATGAGTACGGTCCAGGCGAGCTTCTGCAACTGGTCCTCGCGCAGCCGGGGGTAGCTCACGCGGAGCCAGATCACCACGAAGGCGAGGACGGCGACCTTGAGGAGGGTCCAGACCCACCCCAGGTCGTCGCCGCCGAAGGGGCCGTGCCAGCCGCCGAGGAAGAGGACGGTGGTGAGGCCGCAGAGGACGACGATGCCGGCGTACTCGGCGAGCAGGAACAGCGCGAAGCGCAGGCCGGTGTACTCGGTGTACGCGCCGAAGATGATCTCGGAGTCGGCGACGGGCATGTCGAAGGGCGGCCGTTGGAGTTCGGCGAGGCCGGCGACGAAGAAGACGAGCGCGCCGACGATCTGCCAGGGCAGCCACCACCACTGGAAGGCGTCGACGATCCCCGGGAGGGAGACCGTCCCGGCCGCCATGGCCACCGAGGCGGCCGTGAGCAGCATGGGCAGTTCGTACGCCAGCAGTTGGGCGGCCGTACGGAGGCCGCCCAGCAGGGAGAACTTGTTCGCGGAGGCCCAGCCGGCCATCAGGCTGCCGAGTACGCCGACGCCCATGACGGCGAGGGCGAAGAAGAGGCCGGCGTCGATGACCTGGCCGACCGCGCCCTCGCCCGGGCCGATGGGGATGACGAGGAGGACCAGCAGGTAGGGGAGCAGCGCGACGGCGGGGGCGAGCTGGAAGATCCGCCGGTCGGCGTTGGCCGGGACGATGTCCTCCTTCTGCGCGAACTTCACGCCGTCGGCGACGAGCTGGGCCCAGCCGTGGAAACCGCCCGCGTACATGGGGCCGAGCCGGCCCTGCATGTGGGCCATCACCTTGTGCTCGGTCTGCCCGACGACGAGCGGGAGCACGAGGAAGACGGCGAAGACGACGATCAGTCGCAGGGCGACGTCGAGGACGTCGTTCACTCGTCGCCTCCGTTGTCGGGGGTGGGGCCGGGGGTGGGGTCGGGGGTGGACTCGGAGCCGGGCGCCGTGTCCGGCCTCTTGTCCGGCTTCTTGTCCGGGCCCTCGTCCGGGGTCTTCTCCGGCGCGGGCTCGTCCGCCGGGGCCGGGGGCGGTCCGTCCGCCGCCGGCGGCGGGGCGGGCGTCGCGGCCGGCGCCGGTTGGTCGAAGGCGGGCTTCGGGTCGTGCCAGGGCGCGTCACCGCTCGGCCCGACCGGCGGCGCGGCGGGCGGCGCGGCGGGCGCGGCCTCGGCCCCGGCTCCGGTCGTCGGCGCGGGCGGGCCGGCCTGGCTCGCGGAGCCGTCCGCGACCGAGCGGCTGCGCCGCACCGGCCGCGCCGGGGCATCGCCTTCGGCGGGGGGCACCTGGGTCGCGGAACCCTCGGCCACCGAGCGGGTACGGCGGACCGGAGCGCCCTCGCGGGGGATCCGGGCCGGGGCGCCCGCGCCGCCGGCCGCGCGCGGGGTGCGGGCGGGGCGGGTGGGGGCCGGCGGGAGCTGGCCCTTGAGCGGGCCCCAGTCGTTGGGGTCGGGTACGCCCGGAGGCAGCATCTGCCGCCGCCTCGGAGCGTCGGGGTCGTGTGCCTCGCCCGGCTCCTTGGCGCCCGGCCAGGCCTTGGCTACGCGGGCCGCGAGCACGAAGTCCTTGCGCAGCGGGTGGCCCTCGAAGTTCTCGGGGAGCAGGAGCGGCACGAGGTGGGGGTGGTCGGTGAAGGTCACCCCGAACATCTCGAAGGTCTCCCGCTCGTGCCATTCCGCGCCCGCGTAGACGGCGACGGCGGAGGGCAGCGAGGCCGCCGCGTGCGGGACGGTGGTCCGCAGCAGCAGGCGTCGTACGCGGCGGTTCTCCAGGGAGACGACGTGCGCGCAGACCTGGAAGCCGATGCCCGGCTCGTCCACCGCGCTCAGCCAGTCGAAGTAGGTGCAGCCCAGCTTGTCGCGGGCGATCTCCAGCGAGGAGATCCAGGATCCGACGGGCACGTCGACCGTGAGGACCTCGTACGCGTACGAGCCCACGGCCTCGACGCCGAAGACGGTCGGCGCCGCGTCGGGAAGGGAGTCGTAGAGGTTCACGCGCCGGCCTCCGCGGAGGCGGAGGGCGCGGGCGGGGGCGTGACCAGGCCGCTGGTGAGCTGGGCGACGGACGGATTCGCGTAGCGGTCCGCGAGCGACTCTCGGGCGATCTTCTCCTGGAGCTTGAGGATCCCCTGGAGCAGCGCCTCGGGTCGCGGCGGGCAGCCGGGCACGTAGACGTCGACCGGGATGATCTGGTCGACGCCCTTCGTGACGGAGTACGAGTCCCAGTACGGTCCGCCGCAGTTGGAGCAGGCGCCGAAGGAGATGACGTACTTCGGTTCGGGCATCTGCTCGTAGAGCCGCTTCACGGCGGGGGCCATCTTGTCGGTGACCGTGCCCGAGACGATCATCAGGTCGGCCTGACGGGGGCCCGGCGCGAAGGGGATGACGCCGAGCCGGATGAAGTCGTGTCGGGCCATGGACGCGGCGATGAACTCGATCGCGCAGCAGGCCAGGCCGAAGTTGAAGACCCACAGGCTGTAGCGGCGGCCCCAGTTCAGGACCACCTTCATGGGTTCGGGCGCGAGTCGGGAGAGCACGCCCAGCCGCTTCGGCTCGGGAAGCGGCTGCGGCTCGGCCGGTGTCCCCGCCGGTGTCACAGCCATTCGAGGACGCCCTTCTTGTACGCATAGAGCAGGCCGACGGCCAGGAAGCCCAGGAAGACGAACATCTCCACCAGGGTCGTGGCGCCGTAGCCGGCGGCGGCGAACACGGTCGCCCACGGGAACAGGAAGATCGAGTCGACGGCGAAGATGACGTAGAGGAACGCGTAGACGTAGTAGCGGACCTGGGTGTGCGCCCAGCCCTCACCGACGGGGTCCACGCCGCATTCGTACGTCAGGAGCTTCTCGGGGGTGGGGACCACGGGCCGCAGCAGCCGGCCGGCGCCGAAGGCCACGGCGACGAACAGCACGCCGAGCACGGCGAGCAGACCGACGACCGAATAGCTTCGGAAGTAGTCCGCCGCGTGCACGGTCACGGTCGATACCGTTGGGTCGGGCACGTCCGTTCCTCGCTCCTCGGCCACTGTCGACGATCTGGGTGATCTGGTACGCACGGGAGTCTAGGGCCTGGGCCACGCGGGGTGGGGTTATCCCCCGTTCACTGCCGCCGGGCCACCCCATGGCGACGCCGGGCGGAAATTGGCAGGCTGTGCGCCATGACCGCGAGCATCCGCACATCCCAGGACGACCTCCTTCCACCCGTACGTGCGGCCTTCGGCGCGGCCACGTGGAAGGAGATCGCGTACCTGCTGAGCAATCTGCCGGCGGCGCTGATCGGTTTCGTCTACACGGTCGTCACGGTCTCGACCGCGGGCGGTCTGTCCGTGACCGCGATCGGGCTGCCGTTGCTCGCGTGCGGGCTGCTGGGGTCGCGGCAGCTCGGAAAGCTGGAACGGGCGCGCTCCCGGGCGTTGTTGGGCGTACGGGTGGACGAGCCGACGCCGATCCCCGGGCCTCGGCGCTCCGGCGGGTTCTTCCCCTGGCTGTGGTCGAGCATCAAGGATCCCGTCGCCTGGCGGACCGTGCTGTTCGAACTGGTCCGGCTGCCCTGGGGGGTGCTCACCTTCACCGTCGCGTTGACCGGGCTGTTCGTGCTGTGGCCGGTCCTGCCGTGGGTGGCCCGTTGGCTGACGACCGTGGACCGGGCGATGGTACGGGGCCTGCTGTCCCCGTCCGACGAGCTGGAGCGGCGGATCGCGGAGCTGGAGTCCGACCGGACGGTGGTGGTCGACACCTCGGCCGCGGACCTGCGGCGCATCGAACGGGACCTGCACGACGGGGCCCAGGCCCGCCTGGTGGCCCTCGCGATGGGGCTGGGCCTGGCGAAGGAGAAGCTGCTGGAGGACCCGGAGGGCGCGGCCGCGATGGTGGACGAGGCGCACGGGGAAGTGAAGCTGGCGCTCCAGGAGCTGCGGGACCTGGCGCGGGGCATCCACCCGGCGGTCCTGACGGACCGGGGGCTGGACGCGGCGCTGTCCTCGGTGGCCGCGCGGTGCCTGGTACCGGTGCGGGTGTCGGTGGACCTGGCTGCGCGGCCCGCCGCGGCGATCGAGGGGATCGCGTACTTCGTGGTGTCGGAGCTGCTGCAGAACGTCAGCAAGCACGCGGCGGCGCGGGGCGCGAGCGTGGAGGTGTGGCGGACGGGCCCGCGGCTGCTGATCCGGGTCTCGGACGACGGGCGCGGTGGCGCGTTCGCACCGGCCGGGTCGGGGTTGGCGGGGCTCACGGAGCGGCTGGACGCGGTGGACGGGGTGTTCGTCGTGGACTCCCCCGAGGGCGTGGGGACGACGGTCACGGCGGAGCTGCCGTGGCGCGATCGCGAGCCGGCGGGGGTGGCGGGGCGGTAGGCCCCGTCGTCTCGTTCGGCTCCCGCGGCGACGCGGTGGGTGCGGGGCTCCCGTCCGGGTGGGCGGGGGCCCCGCTTTCGCGTGTGCGGGGCGGGGGGGGTGGGGTGGGACGGGGGTGGGGTTAACCCCCCTGCGGACAGGCCGACCCGCCGCATGGTCCCGGGGGCGGCCCGGCGGCAGGGTTGAGGGGTAAAGGGCGGACACGAAGGGCGGGTCGGGATCATGGGCAAGGACACGGGCACGGGCACGGCGATCGGCACGGTGTTGCGGGCTCCCGTGGCGGCGAGGACCTGGCGGGAGTTGGGGTTCCTGATGCTCGGGTTCCCCCTGAGCACCCTGTACTTCTGCCTCGCCGTCACCGGAGTGAGCCTGGGCGGCGGTCTGCTCGTGACCTTCCTCGGGGTGCCGGTGCTGGCCGGGGTGCTCGCGATGTGCCGGGGCTTCGGACAGGTGGAGCGGGCCCGGGTGCGGGGGTTGCTGCGGGTGGACGTCGCGGATCCCGAGCCGATCAGGGCCCGCAAGGGCGGGGCGATGGCCGCCATGGGGGCCCTGCTCAAGAGCGGGAGCGCCTGGCGGCACGTGCTGTACTCGGTGCTCCACTTCCCGTGGGCGGTCTTCGGCTTCTGCGTGGCGCTGGTGTTCTGGACGTACGGGTGGGGTTTCCTGCTGTACCCGCTCTGGTTCTGGGTCTTCCCGACCTTCACCGACCAGCCCGGGCTCCAGGTGTTCCAGAACGACGACTACTCCTTCTACCTGGACGCCCCGCTCACCATCGCCGCCACCTTCCTGCTCGGACTCGCCCTCACCCTCGCCACTCCCTGGGTGCTGCGCGCCCTGACCACCGTGGACCGGGTGCTGGTCACCGGCCTGTTGGGGCCCTCCCGGCTCGCCCACCGGGTCACGGAACTGGAGTCCGACCGGGGCGTCGTCGTGGACACCGCCGCCGCCGACCTGCGGCGCATCGAACGCGATCTGCACGACGGCGCGCAGGCCCGGCTGGCGGCCCTGGCCATGGACCTGGGGCTGGCGAAGGAGCGGCTGACCGAGGACCCCCGGGGCGCCGCGCGCATGGTGGACGAGGCGCACGGCGAGGTGAAGATCGCCCTCCAGGAGCTGCGGGACCTGGCGCGGGGCATCCACCCGGCGGTCCTGACGGACCGGGGCCTGGACGCGGCACTGTCCTCGGTGGCCGCGCGGTGCGCGGTGCCGGTGCGGGTGTCGGTGGACCTGCCGGCCCGGCCGGCGGCGGCGATCGAGGGGATCGCGTACTTCGTGGTGTCGGAGCTGCTGCAGAACGTCAGCAAGCACGCGGAGGCGCGGACCGCGAGCGCGGACGTCTGGCGGTCCGGCGACCGCGTGCTGATCCAGGTCGCGGACGACGGCCGGGGCGGGGCGTCGGCCCTGGCCGGTTCGGGGCTGGCGGGACTCACCGAGCGGCTGGACGCCGTGGACGGGGTGCTGGTCGTGGACTCCCCCGCCGGCGGCGGTACGACGGCCACCGCCGAGCTGCCGTGGCGCGACCGCGAGCCGGCCGGGGTACCGGGCCGCTGAACCCTGCCGGCTCCTGCCGCGGGTTCGCCCGTGGTGTCGCGGGACCCCCGTCCGGCCGGACGGGGGTCCCGTCCACGCGCCCGACGAGATCCGGCGGGGCCGGACGCACGTGACCGCGGGCCGCCGGGCCGCCGGAGCGCCGGACCGCCGGACCGCCGGGCAGCCGGACAGCCGGGCAGCCGAGCGCCGGACCGCCGGGCATCTGGGCGGCCGAGCGCCCGGGCAGCCGGGTCGGCACCGCACGGCACCGCACCCCACCGCACTGCACCGCGCACCACGGCAGCGCACCCCACCGCGCGCCACCGCACCGCACCGCGCGCCACCGCATGGTCGAATCCCGGCCGACGGCGATCAGTTGGCTCGGATCTGCCCTCGTCGGGGCGGCCGGCTGGGATGCTTGGGTCTGCCAGGTATGCCGGTGACGAGTGGATGCGGGAGCTGCTGAGAAGTGGAAGACAGGGTGCGGGTGGTCATCGCCGAGGATTCAGTGCTGCTGCGCGAGGGCCTGACCCGGTTGCTGACCGACCGGGGGCATGACGTCGTCGCCGGCGTCGGGGACGCGGAAGCCCTGATCAAGACCGTGGACGAGCTGGCGGCGCAGGGCGCGCTGCCGGACGTGGTGGTGGCGGACGTACGAATGCCGCCGACGCACACCGACGAGGGGGTGCGGGCCGCCGTGCGGCTGCGCCGCGATCATCCCGGGATCGGGGTGCTCGTGCTGTCGCAGTACGTGGAGGAGCAGTACGCCACCGAACTGCTGGCCGGTTCCAGCACCGGGGTGGGGTACCTGCTCAAGGATCGGGTGGCCGAGGTCCGGGAGTTCCTGGACGCGGTGGTGCGCGTGGCCAGGGGTGGTACGGCCCTGGACCCCGAGGTGGTCGCCCAGCTGCTGGGCCGCAGCCGCAAGCAGGACGTCCTGGCGAACCTGACGCCCCGCGAGCGGGAGGTGCTGGGCCTGATGGCCGAGGGGCGCACCAATTCCGCGGTGGCGAAGCAGCTCGTGGTGAGCGACGGCGCGGTGGAAAAGCACGTCGGCAATATCTTCATGAAGCTCGGCCTGTCCCCGAGTGAGGGGGATCACCGGCGCGTATTGGCGGTTCTCACCTATCTAAGGTCTTGATCAACTGACACTCTGTCAGGTGCGGTGTGATGGCGCCGGTCCCGAAACGCACCTGTCGGGGTCCGGCGCCATCGCCCGGAGGTTTGGAATATTTCGCGTACTGCACGACGTCTGTCGGACAGACCGCCCCCCAAGGACGGTCCAGAATTCGGGCGACCCAGGGACGAATGACCTCACGGACGTAGGGTTGGCCTTGGGAGCGAGCGCCCACGCCTCGAAGGAGGTCCAGTTCAGTGACCAGCCAGGTCAGTAGCCCGGCCGAGCAGGCCGACGGGGCCGAAGGCTCAGCGGTCGGAGAGCAGCGCACGCCACCGGGGCCCGATGGGAGCGGCAAGGAAGTCCGCCGCCTCGATCGTGTGATCATCCGATTCGCGGGTGACTCGGGCGATGGAATGCAGCTCACCGGGGATCGTTTCACCTCGGAAACCGCGTCCTTCGGAAACGACCTCTCGACGCTGCCGAACTTTCCCGCCGAGATCCGTGCCCCCGCCGGAACCCTTCCGGGTGTGTCGTCCTTCCAGCTGCATTTCGCCGATCACGACATCCTGACGCCGGGCGACGCCCCGAATGTGCTGGTGGCGATGAATCCGGCGGCGCTGAAGGCGAATATCGCGGACGTCCCGCGCGGCGCGGAGATCATCGTCAATACCGACGAGTTCACCAAGCGTCCGATGGCGAAGGTCGGCTATGCGACCTCCCCGCTGGAAGACGGCTCGCTGGACGCCTACAACATCCACCCCGTGCCCCTGACGACACTGACGGTGGAGGCGCTGAAGGAGTTCGGACTGCCCCGCAAGGAGGCCGAGCGCAGCAAGAACATGTTCGCGCTGGGCCTGCTGTCGTGGATGTACCACCGCCCGACCGAGGGCACGGAGACCTTCCTGCGGACCAAGTTCGCGAAGAGGCCGGAGATCGCCGAGGCGAACGTGGCCGCCTTCCGGGCCGGCTGGAACTTCGGCGAGACCACCGAGGACTTCGCCGTCTCCTACGAGGTCGCCCCCGCCACGAAGTCCTTCCCGACCGGCACCTACCGCAACATCTCCGGGAACCTGGCCCTGTCGTACGGGCTCATCGCCGCGGCCCGGCAGGCGGATCTCCCGCTGTACCTGGGCTCGTACCCCATCACCCCGGCCTCCGACATCCTGCACGAGCTGAGCCGACACAAGAACTTCGGCGTACGGACCTTCCAGGCCGAGGACGAGATCGCCGGTATCGGCGCGGCCCTGGGCGCGGCCTTCGGCGGCGCCCTGGGGGTCACCACCACCTCGGGCCCGGGTGTGGCGCTGAAGTCGGAGACCATCGGCCTGGCGGTGTCGCTGGAGCTGCCGCTGTTGATCGTGGACATCCAACGCGGCGGCCCCTCGACGGGATTGCCGACCAAGACCGAGCAGGCCGACCTGCTCCAGGCCATGTACGGGCGCAACGGCGAGGCACCCGTCCCGATCGTGGCCCCGCGCACCCCGGCGGACTGCTTCGACGCCGCGATCGACGCCGCCCGGATCGCCCTGGAGTACCGCACTCCGGTGTTCCTGCTCTCGGACGGCTACCTCGCCAACGGCTCCGAACCCTGGAAGATCCCGGAGGTCACGGACCTGCCGGACCTCACGGTGCAGTTCGCGGCCGGTCCGAACCACGAGCTGGCGGACGGCACCGAGGTGTTCTGGCCGTACAAACGCGACCCGCAGACCCTGGCGCGCCCGTGGGCCGTCCCGGGCACTCCCGGGCTCGAACACCGCATCGGCGGCATCGAGAAGCAGGACGGCACCGGCAACATCTCCTACGACCCCGCCAACCACGAGTTCATGGTCCGCACCCGCCAGGCCAAGATCGACGGCATCCGGGTCCCCGACCTGGACGTCGACGACCCGGACGAGGCCCGCGTCCTCGTCCTCGGCTGGGGCTCCACCTACGGCCCCATCACCGCGGCCGTACGCCGGGTACGGGGCGCCGGACTGCCGATCGCGCAGGCTCACCTGCGTCACCTCAACCCGTTCCCGAGGAATCTCGGGGAGGTCCTGAAGCGTTACGACAAGGTAGTGGTGCCGGAGATGAACCTCGGGCAGCTGGCCACCCTGATCAGGGCGAAGTACCTGGTGGACGCCCAGTCGTACAACCAGGTCAACGGGATGCCCTTCAAGGCCGAACAGCTGTCGACGGTCCTCAAGGAGGCCATCAATGACTGAAGTCACCGAGGTGTCCGAAGCGGGGCACCATCTGCTGTCCCTCGTGCCCAAGGCCGAGGGGAAGCAGTCGATGAAGGACTTCAAGTCGGATCAGGAGGTCCGCTGGTGTCCGGGCTGCGGTGACTACGCCGTACTCGCCGCCGTCCAGGGTTTCATGCCCGAACTCGGCCTCGCGAAGGAGAACATCGTCTTCGTCTCCGGAATCGGCTGCTCCTCCCGCTTCCCCTACTACATGAACACCTACGG
>NZ_JBIWLV010000002.1:0-208287 GCF_044766345.1 Streptomyces sp. NPDC102278
GTCGTCGCCCGCACCGACGCGACCGAGGAAGACGACATCCTGCGCCGAGCCGAAGCCCTCGCCGCCACCGACGCCGACGTCATCCTCGTCGACGGAGTCCGCAGCGTCGAATGGATCCAACGGATCCGCACGGTCGCCCACGGCAAGCCGCTGCTGTTCAACCAGATCGCCGGCGGCAAATCCCCCCGCCTCTCCCTCGGCGAACTCACCGACCTCGGCGTCGACGTCGCGATCTACAGCACCCCCTGCCTGTTCGCCGCCCACCGCGCCATGGACACCGCCCTCGCCGAACTCCGCCTCTCCGACGGACGCCTCCCCGCGGCAGAGGACGGTCTGGAGATCGGGGTGAGCGAGTCCACCCGCCTCCTGGCCCGGAACATCGCCCGGCACCACGCCCTGCCCTCCGCTCGGGACAACGCGGACGCGATCGTATGATCCGGGCCGTCGACATGCCTGCCGCCCCCGTCGACACGGCACACCCCGCACAGGACGGTGGCTGAGCCGCGACGCGGCCCGCGGTGAGCCACGCCGCCATCACCTTCCGCAGCGGTCTCCCGCGGGCGTGCCTGGGCGGTGCGGTGCCGGTGCACCGCCCAGGCACGGTGGCGAGCCGTGGCAAGCCGCTGTCCTCGTCGGCTGCTCGAAAGAGGACGGCGAGCGGCGCGGCAGGGAAGGCGTCACCGGCCCCGGCGGGCCGACAGGAACGTGCGGAACACCTGTGCGGAGCGCGGGTTCTGGTCGCACTGCCATACGCCGTGGGGGCAGTAGTCCGTGATGCTGTGGTAGAGCGGTTTGTGCTCGGCGATCCATCTCAGCATGCGCCGCATGTACTCGGGGTTGTCGCCGTTGCGGAACAGCCCCCATTCGGGATACGAGATCTGCTTCCCGTGCGCCCGCGCGAAGTCGACCTGCTGTCGAAGCCCGTACGGCTGGGTCACCTGCTCGTCGAAGGTGTCGCCGGGCGGCTGGTCGTAGCTGTCCATGCCCAGTACGTCGACCACGTCGTCGCCGGGATAGCACGCGGTCCAGGCGATGGCGTCGCTGCCGCGGTTCGGGGCGAAGTCGAACCGCAACCGCTGTCCCTCGACCGAGCGCATGGCGGCCACGATGCGCCGCCAGTACCTCTTCCAGTTCTCGGGGTCGGGACGGCACCGGTGGGTGTAGTTGAAGCCGTTCATCTCCCAGCCGAGCACGATCACCGTGTCCGGCACGCCGAGGGTGACCAGACGCTTGGCCAGCCTCCGGAAGTGGCGATCGTGCTCGCCCCGCGCGCCGGCGCGGATCAGCTCGGCCACCTGCTCGTCGGAGACGTCGGCCTCGTTGCGTTCCTGCATGGGCACGTTCAGAACGAAGAGCCGATCGGCTCTCGCCCTGCGCCACCGGGCCCAGCTGCGCAGGGAATCGGGGGCTCCCTCGATGTTCGACCAGGTGTCTCCGGGCAGGTAGGTGTGCCCGGCGCGCAGCTCGGTGCCCCCGAGCCAGTGCGAGAGGCCCCGCATCCTCTCCACACCGGGCGAGCCGTAGTGGAGGTAGGCGCCCACCGCGACCTCGGTCCCGGCGTTGCCGCCGGGCCCCCCGAGGCCCTCACCTGTGGGCGAGGCCAGGGCGCACCCGGTGACAAGCATGCCGACCAGGACCGTACGGGTGCAGGCGCTCGCCAACCGACGGCCCCGAGGGAACATGACGCCTCCATGGAAATCTCGAACGGTGTGCGTGGTCGCTGGGTGCGCCTTGCACCGATGCTAGGCATCTCGCCCGTTCCCGGCCTGTTCGGTGGCCCGATGCTCGGCTGAACGAACGACGCGGCCGTCGAGGGCTCGACCGGTCGGCCGCCTGTTACGAATGTGCCTCGAACTCGACGAGGAGACGCGTGGGGAGGTGCGGTAAGGCAGCGTGGTCGGGGCCCAGTTGAACGCCCGCCCGTCGCCCAGGGGGACACATGCGGACCCGCGCATTCGCACTCGTACTGACCGTTGTCGGCGCCGCCCTGTCAGCCGGCTGCTCCGGTGGACCCGAAGCCGCCGCGCCGAGCCCGAGTCCCAGTCTCAGCGTGAGTGCGAGTCCCACCCGTACCCCGACACCGACCTCGCCGCCCGAGCCGACGCCCGCCGGTGAGCTCGTCGCCCTCTGGTACAAGCAGGACGGCTCGGAGCGGTACAACGAACTCGCCAAGCGGACGCGCGGCGTCCATGACCTTCACGAACAGGGCCGCGGAGTCATCGACTTCGAGAACCTGTCCGCGGCACTGCGCGCCGCCGAAGCCCACCAGGAGATCCCGGACGCGCCGACCCAGGCGGTGTGGGCGAACGCGCAGAAGCAGACCCGCAGCGGAATGGCGGACGTGCTGTCCGGTTCGTCGCTGGCCCTCATGCCCCTGCCCGCGGACGAGGCGAGGGAGGCGCAGGCCCGGGGGTGGGAGAAGATCGGCAAGGGGCTCGCGGAACTGAAGGACCTGGACGCCCGATTCCGCGCCTTCGGAATCAGCCCCGATGTACTGAAAGACCCGTGGGCTTCCTACAACTGAGCCGTCGACCCGTGACCGCACGGTCCCTCGACGTGGACCGGTGAGGTGAACCTGTACGCCGGATGGCTGAGGGGACGGGTGGCAGCGGTGGCAGTCCACCGGGGCGCACCCAAGGCTCGTGGCCGGAGACGCGCACGAGGGAAGGGCACCAGGGAATGTCGCAAGCCGAGGAGGAAGACGTCGCCGCGCGCCCGATCGGCGGGGTGGGTCGGCACCGGAGCAGAGCCGGCCACCTGCGGACCGCGATCAGGCGAACCAATCTGCTACCGGCATTCTTGGTGCTCACGGTCATGATGGTGGCCTTGTGGCTGATGGGGATGCCATTTCTGCAGGCGCTGACGATTTCGACCGCGGTGAAGATCGCGGTGGCTCTGCTCGAATTCCGTCACCTGCCCGATCCGCCCCGCGGCTGAACGAGCGCCGGCCCACCGCTGTCTACCTACCGGTGGCGTCGGCTTCCTGGGGTCGGGCGTTCCAACGGATCAGGAGGACGGCGGCCGCCAGGCACAGCACGGCCGGTGTGGTCGGTAGGAGGAGGTCGGAGGCATCGCCTTGCCACAGCTGGGCGTTGGTCACCCAGGCCAGGGGCAGGTCCAGCAGGAAGAGGCCCAGGCCGGTCGGCCAGAAGCGGCGGTGTGACCTCGTGGTGAGGCCCCACAGGAACAGGACGCAGGGGATGACGAGGAGGACAGCCGTCGCCACGGCCCGGTCGGGTCGTGGGGTGTAGGAGTCGGAGCCCGGCATCGTCAGTGCGATGACGGTCAGGAAGACGGCGAGAAGCAGGTGCGCGGTGCCGGGGCGACGCTTCTTCGGCTGCGCGGTCGCCGGTGCGTTGTGGCTCGGACGGGGTGCCTCTGTCGCGGTCCCCGGGGAACAGGCGCGCCCGGACGCAGTATCAACCCGTGGGCGCGCCGAGACGCGCGCGGCGTTGATGATCCGGTGGGCGGGGGCGTTGACCGCCGCCATCGATCCGTCGAGACCGTACACGAACAGCGCGATGTCGTTCTCCAGCGCGTAGCTGACCGCCGTCGTGGTGTAACCGCTGCCCGTGAAGAAGAGGAGTTGCCGGTCCAACCTCTGGCCGCGCGCGCCGAACAGGCGCTGCAACTCAGGACGCCCCACCGCCGCCGCCTGGTACTTGACCTGTCCGAGCGCCCGCGCCGACCGCACATCAACCCCGCCGTCGGAGCCTCCGGGCCTGGCGGTCGCGTCGAGGTATCCCCAGTGGCGCATCCACGTGGCCGCGTTGTGTTCGGCGTCCTGCCACGTTCGGACCGCACGTGTTTCTGGCGGAGGCCCGGACCGTACTGCCCGAGAGGATGTTTCGCTGGTCACAGCCACGAAGTATGGCAGGGCATGCCGGGGCCCGGTGGGGGAGGTCCACTCAGAGCACGCGGAGGGCACGCCAAGGGGTGCGCAGGAGGCGGGGGGTTCCGGCGACACGCGTGCGCGGTTGATCGTCTCGCGGCGGGGTAGCGGAGCGGCATGGCTCCCGAGAACGCTTCCACCCCCGCGACCGGTTACGTGCAGCCCGAGATCGACGTCTCGTCGCTCACCGAGGTGCTCGACGGCGAGTACGCCGGGATCCGCGACCTTGTCCGTACGAACCTGGCGACCTACGCCTCGGTCCTCGAAGAGGCCGACGAACTCGACATCGAGGCGTTTCGCGAGCGGGTGCGTGAGGTCGTCGTCAAGATGGCCGCGACGGGCCAGACCGGCATGGGCTTTCCCGCCGAGTACGGCGGGGGCGGCGACGTCGGGGCCTCGATCGCCGCGTTCGAGACGCTGGCCTTCGGCGATCTGTCGGTCCTGGTGAAGGTCGGCGTGCAGTTCGGGCTCTTCGGCGGCGCGATCCTGCACCTGGGCACCGGGCGCCACCACGACGCCTACCTCCCGGACCTGATCACCGGGGAGCTCATGGGCTGCTTCGCGATGACCGAGACCGGGCACGGCTCCAACGTCCAGGCGCTCGGCACCGTCGCGCGGTACGACGCCGCGAGCCGGGAGTTCGTCATCACCACCCCGGACGACCAGGCACGCAAGGATTACATCGGCAACGCGGCCCGTCATGCCGAACTGGCCGTCGTGTTCGCCCAGTTGGAGGTGGACGGCCGGTCCCGGGGCGTGCACGCCTTCGTCGTCCCGCTACGGGTCGGCGGCGAGACGGCCCCCGGCGTCCGCATCGAGGACGACGGCCGCAAGATGGGGCTCAACGGCGTGGACAACGGTCGCATCTGGTTCGACGGCGTGCGGGTGCCGCGCGAGGCACTGCTCAACAGGTTCGCCGACGTCACTCCCGAGGGCGTCTACGAGAGTGCGATCGACAACCCCGACCGGCGCTTCTTCACCATGCTCGGGACCCTCGTGCAGGGCCGGGTCAGCGTCGCCGGCGCCGGGATCAGCGTCTCCAAGGTCGCCCTGACGATCGCCACGAAGTACGCCGTGCGCCGCCGTCAGTTCGAGGCGACCCGGGACAGCGGGGAGCAGGTGCTCCTGGATTACGGCCTGCACCAGCGCCGTCTGCTGCCGCTCATCGCCCGGACGTACGCCCTGCACGTCGCGCAGGACGTCGTACGCACCCAGCTGCACGAGGTCTTCTCCGGTATCGAGGACGACGCGCAGGCGCGGCGCCGGCTCGAATCACGGGCCGCGGGCATCAAGGCGCTCGGTACCTGGCACGCCACCCGGGTCGTCCAGGAGTGCCGCGAGGCGTGCGGCGGCGCCGGTTATCTCGCCGTCAACCGGTTCGCCGCCCTCAAGAGCGACAGCGACGTCTTCACCACCTTCGAGGGCGACAACCACGTCCTGCTGCAGCTCGTGGCCAAGGGACTGCTCACCGATCACGCGAGCGAGTTCGAGGACCTCGACCAGCTCGGCATGGTCCGCTACGTCACCAACCTCGCCGTCGAGACGGTCATCGAGCGGACCTCGGCCCACAAGCTGCTCGAACGGGTACGCGACCTGCTGCCCGGCGGCGACGAGTGGGACCGGGAAGCCGGTCTGCTCGACTCGGAGTACCAGCTCGCCATGGTCCGGTTCCGTGAGGAGCACATGCTCGCCGGCCTGGCCCGGCGGATCAAGCGCGGGATCGACCAGAAGCGCGATCCCGGCGCCGTCTTCTCGCAGGTGCAGGACCACGTCATCGCGCTCGCGCGCGCACACGTGGAGCGACTGGTGACGGAGGCCTTCGTCGACAAGGTGCGCGCACTGCCCGAAGGGGGCGAGAAGGCGGCGCTGTCCCTCCTCTGCGACCTGTTCGCCCTGTCGACGATCGAGGCGGACCGGGCTTGGTTCATGGAGCACGGACGGTTGACCGCCCAGCGTTCCAAGGCGATCAGCCGCGAGGTGACCGACCTCTGCCGCAAGGTGCGTCCCCTCGCGGTCGATCTCGTCGACGCGTGGGGCATCCCGTCCGCCATGCTGCGGGCGCCGGATCTCGTGGGCTGATCCGGGCCGCTGCCGGGCGCGAGAACGCTGGACCGGTCGGCTGTCCGGGGAGCGCCGACTCAGGCGGGCTCGCTCGTTCAGGCGTTCGCCTGGCGCGGGGCGACGACCCGTCGGGGCGCGGCATGGTGCGCCGGCCTTTCGCTGGGGCGAAGGCGCCGCAGCCAGACGGAGGCGGTGATCAGCAGACCGGTGAACACCGTGAGGAGAAGGACGGAGACCCACATCTGCCGGCTCCCCGGATGCAGCCATCCCGCCCACGCGGCCGAGGCCGCCCACAGCAGGGCCCCTGCCATGTAGAGGGACCGGACCCGGCGCAGCCGGCGCGCGGCCCGCAATGACGTGAGAAGTTCCCGCTTCGATGCCATGCCGGGTCGCATACCCCGAAGATGCGCATCTCCACGGGTGAATCTCCACGGATGAATCCTGCGGGTGTTTGATCGGGGACCGTCTCAGGTCTTGGGTGCCCAGGCGGCTTCGGAGGGCGCGGGGCCTTCCAGGGCGTGACGGAGCTTCTCCTTGAGGGTTTTCGGTGGGGCCTGCGTCTCTTCCTCCGTGTGGACGAGGCGGGCGGTGCTCACGCGGATGTGGCACTCGCGGTGTCGCTGCTTGAGCTGGACCAGCCAGGCGCCGTCCTGGGTGAGGTAGGCCTGCCGGGCCGGGGTGTCCCCCGGTCTCGCGTGACGGGCCAGTGTCGCCGGCAGGTGGTGCAGGGCCGCGTCCTCGGCGACGGCACGGGCCTGTGCCTCCGTGCCGGTGACGGCGTGGCTTGCCACCAGTGCCCAGCGGTGCAGTTTGAGTTCCACGCCGTCGGCGCTTCGAGTCGTGCGGGTGTCCTCCTCGATGAGGACGTACCACTGGTCAGTGCCCGTGTGTTCCGTGGGGGCGTGGTCCGTAGGGGTGTGGTCCGTAGTCATGGGCGGAGCCTAGGGCGGCGTTCCGGGGGTGGGAAGCACGACCCCGTGAATCGGCGCCGATCGCCCGGCGGATCACGTACACGGTGGGTCGTGGCCGTCGCCGTGGCCCCCGAGGGGGCCACGGCGCGGGCGACGGGCGATCGGTGAGCGGCGCCCGTCACGTCTTGGGTCAGAACACCGAGTCGAAGCCGGCGGCGGCCACGTCCGAGTGCACGCTCGACGGGACGGCGGGCTTGAACGGGGTGGCAGCGTCACCGGTGCCCGCGTAGAGCTTCGAGCCCGTCGGTCCGACCACGTACAGGTCGCCGCGGCCGTCGCGGTCCGCGTCGCCGACGCCGACGAGGTGGGTGAAGGCTCCCCAGCCGCCGCCGACCTTCGTGCGGGCGGAGAACGTGCCGTCCCCCTTGCCCTCGTACAGCCACAGGACGCCGGAGGTGTCACGGGCGACGAGGTCTCCGGCGGGGCTTGCGGTGATGTCGCCGACGGCCGTGAGCTGGTTGTAGGTGCCCCAGCCTCCGCCGAGCTTCACGCGTCCCGCGAACGGCGTGCTCGCGTTGCCCGTGGCCTTGTAGAACCACAGGGTGCCCGCCGTGTCGGTGGCGAGCAGGTCGGACCTGCCGTCGCCGTCGAGGTCGCTTCCGCCGGTGAGCCGGCTGTAGATGCCCCAGCCTCCACCGATCTTCGTCCGGGCGGCGAAGTTGCCGTCCCCCTTGCCCTCGTACAGCCACAGGACACCGTCGGCGTCGCGGGCGACCAGGTCTGCGGCCCCGGCCCCGGCGATGTCGCCGACGGCCTCCAACTGGTTGAAGATCTGCCAGCCACCGCCCATCCGCACGCGTCCCGCCGAGTACGTGTCCGCGGAGGACGGCGTCTTGACGGTGTCGTCGCGCCACAGCACGCCCGAAGCGTCCCGGGCCAGCAGGTCGGGGCTGCCGTTGTCCGTGTAGTCGTGCATGTTGGTCGCGCGGACGACCTTGAAGGTGCCGGACTCCTTGACGTCCGGGCCGATGCCGTTGAGCGGGGCGGCGTCGAGCTCCCACGTGTAGTCGCCGCTGGGGGCGAGCGAGGCGTAGTCCTGGGCGTTGAGGAGGAGCCCGTCCCAGCGGAAGGTGACGGGACCGCTGCCGTGGGCCGTGTTGTGGTCGAACGTGAACTGCTTGCTCTGACCCGTCCTGACATGACGCAGGGTCACGGTCCCCTTGGCGTTGTACCGGGAGAGGGTCCAACTGAGCGTCGTTGCGCCGCCGTTCTTGTCGAGCTCGGCGACCTGCGGGACGTCCGTCTTGACCAGCGTGAGCGCGGTGGACTCGCCGGTGCTCGCGATGAGCGTGGCGAAGGGCGCGCCGTTCTCCCCGAGCGCGATCCGGTAGATCCCCTCGCCCTGGGCGAGCGTGCCGCCGCGCACCAGGAGCGCGCCGTCGGGGGTGGGAACCGCGGACGTGGCGTGGTCGAGCAGCTTCACCGTCGACTTGTCGATGACGTTGACGGCGTTGAAGACGAAGCGCTCGGAGGGGCTGGTGTGGTTCTGCGCGTACGGCAGGGGGGCGTACGCGACCCAGTCGCCCAGGAGACTGACGTGCGTGCTGTTGGCGTTGCCCAAGTCGGCCAGGATCACGGCCGGAACGCTGCCGTTCCCGCCGCGGTCGGCGTACTTCAGCTCGTAGCCTCCCCCCGGCGTGCCCTCCACCCAGGCCCAGCGGTTGCCGGAGACGGCCGAGTCCACGGAGTACGGGGCCCTCGCCGTCTCGCGCTGCTCGACGACGGAGGCGGTGGCGACGTCCACGACGGCGAGGTAGTAGCGGTCGGTGTCGGCATCGGCCACGGAGTAGCGGACGAACATCCGGGTGGCCGAGATGGGCTCCATGCTCTGGAACCCGAAGTTCGCCGGGAGACCCGTCACCTGCCGGTTCGAGTCCCCCTGATTGCCCTCGCCGATGAGGCGGAGCTGCCCCTTGCGGGTCGCCGCGTCCCGGGAGGAGAAGACGAGCGTCCTGCCGACGGTCCCCGCCCACGAGAGGCCGTTGTCCGACTGGTTGATGTACTTCGGGGCGCTGCCGGGCGACGCCATGTCGTGGAGGGCGTAGCGGCTCGTGCCGTTCTCACGGGTCGCGACGATGTCGGAGCCACCGATGGAGTAGCCGTTGTACCGATCCGGAAGTTCCGTGGTGACACCGCTCGCGGTGTTCGTCCACCGGAAGACGGTCTTCTGCTGGTCGGCCAGGACATCGGCGGACAGGAACCCGCTCTGCCCGGCGCCGACGATCCGGGAGGTCCGGGGGATGGAGATGACGCCGTTCTTCGCACGGGTGGGGGCCCCGGAAGCCGCCTGGACGCCGGCGGGCACGACGGGTGTGACGGCCGCGACGGGTGCGGCGGCGGTCGCGGGGGCCGCCGTCAGCGCGGTCCCGGCGGTCACGGCGAGGACGGCGGTCACGGCGGCGGCGAGTCGGCGCCGCGGCACGCGGGTGCCGGCGGCGGCACTGTCGGCGACGTCGGTTGAGCGGCGACGAGCGGCGGCTCGGTCGTGGGACACGATGGGTCCTCCCCCAGAGAGACCGGACGCACCATGCGCCACGCCCGGTCAGACTCATGATCGCGACGAAGGGTTGTACCGGCCCGGGCGAAGCACATCGGCGGCCGGTGTCGTCGCTCGCATTGCGTCAGTTGCCGCAGTGCTTGGTGAACACATCGCGAAAGGGGGAAGGCGACCCGGTACCGACAGACGGGCCGACGTCCGACGTCCACCGACGTCCGACGTCCACACGGACACAGCCGCCGAGCGGCAGACAGGCAGGTACCGCCGTGCTCATCGATCTTTCCGGGAAGACGGCCCTGGTCACCGGATCCACCCAGGGCATCGGCGCGGCCATCGCCTCCGGCCTCGCCCACGCCGGTGCGCGGGTGGCCGTCAACGGCCGCAGCGAGAAGTCCGTCGACGAGGCGATGCGGCGCATGGAGGTGGGAGACGGCTCGCTGATCGCGGCCCCCGGTGACATCTCGACGGACGAGGGCGCGCGGGCGGTGTTCGACGCCGTCCCGCAGGTCGATGTCCTCGTGAACAACCTGGGCATCTTCGGCTCACTGCCGGCCCTGGAGATCTCGGACGACGAGTGGCGCCGCTACTTCGACCTGAACGTCCTGACGGCGGTCCGGATGATCCGGCACTACCTCCCGGGGATGATGGAGCGGTCGTGGGGCCGGATCCAGAACATCGCCAGCGACTCGGCGGTGGTCACCCCCGCCGAGATGATCCACTACGGCATGTCCAAGACGGCCCTGCTCGCGGTCTCGCGGGGCTTCGCCAAGGAAGCCGCCGGAACGGGGGTGACCGTCAACTCCGTGATGGCGGGCCCGACGCACACGGGTGGAGTGGAGGACTTCGTCTACGAGTTGGTGGACAGCGAGCTGCCCTGGGAAGAGGCCCAGCGAGAGTTCATGCGCACGCACCGCCCCCAGTCGCTGCTCCAGCGCCTCATCGAGCCCGAGGAGATCGCGAACATGGTGGTCTACCTCAGCTCGCCCTTCGCCTCGGCGACCACCGGCGGGGCGCTGCGCGTGGACGGCGGCTACGTGGACTCGATCCTTCCGTAGCCGATCCGCGCCGCTCCACCGCGGTCCCGGCCACTGCCCGGCCAGCCGGCCAGCCGGTCGCTCGGTCGCTCGGCGGGCCGGCCTCTCGGTCGGTCGGTCGGTCGGTTGCCGACCACGTCGACGATGTCAGCCGGCCCAGCGACCGGTCAGGAAGGTGACGGCCACCACCACGCCGAACGGGGCCACGACGTACAGGTACGCCGCCCGCACCCGCGGCCGGCGCAGGCTCCACCCGGCCAGGGCGATCCACAGCGGCCACCACAACAGGGTGGAGCGGGGGATCGAGGTGTACCAGTACGAGGTCCCCAACGCCCAGAGGGTCAGGGCCGTGTAGAGCGCCTCGGGCAGTCGACGCCGGCGGACCAGCACGACCAGCAGGGCGACGCCGGCGAGCATCGCCGACAACTCCACCTGCGACATCAACGCGTAGCCGGTGGGCTGCGTGTGGTGGAAGGCGGCGTCCCAGGTGTTCGACCAGGCCTCCCAGGGTGAGTGGAAGTCCCGGTACCAGCCGCGTTCTTGGGCGTGCTGCCACGCCATCCAGTCCCCGGTGCGGGCCGCGAGGAACCAGCCGTGGAGCGCCGGGGCGAGCGCGGGCAGGACCAGCCAGGGAGCCGAGCGCCAGGGAGCCCGGTCGCGGGCGGTGCGTACGAAGTGGAGCGCGAGCGCGGCGGCCAGGAACAGGCCGGTGACCCGTACCGAGCAGGCGAGGCAGGTCAGGACCGCGGCCGCCGGCCAGTTCCCGCGCTGCGCCGCGAGCCACGCGGGCAGCGCCAGTGCCAGGAACAGGGACTCCGTGTAGCCGGCCGCGAGGAACACCGCGCAGGGCGACAGCAGGAAGAACACCGCCGTACGCCGGCCCCCTTCCAGGTCGCGCAGTTGGCGGCGGGCGATCCGGGCGAGCGCCAGGACGGCGATCCCGCCCGCGACGAAGGAGATCAGCGCCGCCGCCGCGGCCCAGTGCGGGACGATCACGTGAACGGCGCGAAGGGTGAGGGGGAACCCGGGGAAGAAGGCCTCGCGGTTGTCCCAACCGACCGTCCACGGGCCGGCGCCGTCCGGGAAGTACCCGTCCTGGGCTATGTGGAGGTAGTGCCACCAGTCCCACTGCTGCCACGGGGAGAGCAGTGAGGCGGGCCGCCGGGACCGGGCGTCGGCGGGGAACAGCCGGCTCACGGCTCCGGCGGTGATCCAGATCCCGATGCGCGTGAGGACGTACAGCCACAGCACCTCGCGGTCGGCGGGACCGAACCGCGGCAGGCGACGCATGGGCCGTGACGCGGGCCGGGCGGGGGGTGCGGCGACGGTGACGGGTCGCGGCGGGGTGGAAACGGACATACGGGTACTCCTGAGTCGACTGAGGGCGCGCCGGACTGCCGGCCGAGGACGATCGGCCGGTGGGGCGCCGGTGTTCCCGGACTGACCGGGTCGGTTATCGCGTGGCGGTCGAGGAGGGCTCCCCGTTCGGCCCCCCGGTCGGAGGGGGCACGGTCGCGTGGGGCTGCGCCGGCTCGGTGGTGCGGCCGGTGGGCGGTGGGCTCGACGGGAACGAGGTCGCCGATGAACGCGGCGGGGAGGTGGGTGACGAGGGCGGCGACGAGGGCGGGGGCGGCGCCGACGAGGGGGACGGTGACAGCAGGGGCGACGGGGTGGTGGCCGGCAGGTTCCCGCCCCCACCGTCGGGCAGCAGCCCGCTCAGCGCGGCGCCCGAACCGGCGAGCACGAGGCATGCCGCGACGGCCAGGCCGGCGATCCGGCGGCGCCGGGCCCGCTCCCCGCGCCGGGCGATGACCGAGACGGGGGCGAGAGCGGTCCCCTCCTGCCCGGCGGAAGCCGCCTCCTGGAACAGCGACCGCAACGGATCGTCGGGATCAGGCATCGGGAGCCTCCTCAATGCGGGGGTCCTGCAGATGGCGGGAGAGGGTGGCGCGCCCCCGGGACAAGTGGGTCTTGACCGTGCTCGCGGACAGGGAGGTCTCGGTGGCGATCTGCTCCACCGTCAGGTCGCACACGTAGTGCAGGACCATCGTCCGGCGCTGTTTCGGCGGCAGGTGCCGCAACGCCTCCACGAGGGCCACCACCTCCGGCCCCGGACCGTCCACGTGCCCGGCGGGGGCGGCGCGCTCCCAGGCGTCGGCGGTGCGCCGCAGGCCGCGCCAACGGCTCACCGCGAGCCGCCACGCGACGGTACGGATCCAGGCCTCGGGCCGCCCCTCACGATCCAGCTGCCGGCGCCGGTCCCACCCCTTCACGAACGCCTCCTGCACCACGTCCTGCGCCTCGTGGTGGTCGCCGAGCATCACGTACAGCTGTCCCGTCAGCCGTACCGCCGCCTGCGCGTAGAACTCTTCGAACTCCTCGACGGTCAAGAATCACTCCTGCGCTCACTCCCGCGTCCACGTATCCCTCCCACGGGGAATACGCCCGCCGCACCGCATCCGGTCTACACGGGATGCGGTGCAGTCTTGTGAGTGGCGTCACACGAGCCCGCCGGGACACGCGTCCGGACGGCCGGCCTCGCCCGGCAGGACACGGCGCGGAGCCGGACGGACGCGTTCTCCGCGCCCGTACCGGCTACCCGGCCGGCCCGGCCCGCAGGCCGCCCTGCTTGACCTTGACACGGTGACAGGGCTTTCACTGCTCGCCAAGGAGGTGGTCTCGATGACGATCACGAATCAGGACACTGATGCGAAACGGGCGCTCCAAGGTCTGCTCCAAGGTCTGGAGGACGGCCGTTCGTCGGTGCGGCTGCGGGCTGCGCTGGCGATCGGTACGACGCCTGACCCGCGCTACGTCGGCACGCTCATCGAGCGATGCGCGGTCGAGCCCGAGTTCTTCGTCCGCGACATGCTGACCTGGGCGCTCACCCGCCATCCCGCGTCCCTGACGCTCCCCGGGCTGGTCCGCGAAGTACGCTCGGGGCGGGCGCAGGCGCGGAGCCAGGCGCTGCACACACTGTCCAAGATCGGGGACCGGCAGGCGTGGCCGGTGATCACGCGGGCGCTGTTGTCCGACGCCGACGACGAGGTGGCGCGGAGCGCCTGGCGGACGGCGGTCGTGCTCGTGCCGGAGGGCGAGGAGTCCACGTTGGCCACGATGTTGGCGACGCAACTCGGGCGCGGTGAGCGGGAGACGCAGCTCAGTCTCAGCCGGGCACTGGTCGCGCTGGGTGAAGCGGTCGCGCCCGCTTTGCGTGCTGCGACGACGGTGCCTGATCCGCGCGTGCGCGCACACGCGCTGGCCACACAACGGTTGCTGCGCGACCCGGACACCGGATTCGGGTTCGCGATCGAGGAGGCGAAGCGCGTCGTGGCTCTCGGCGGGTCCGACGATGAGGGACGGTAGGGCGTGTTGATCGGTGAGGTGGCGCGGCGGTCCGGGGTCAGTGCCCGCATGCTCCGGCACTACGAGTCCCTCGGTCTGGTGCGTCCTTCGGGCCGTACGGACTCCGGCTACCGGGAGTACTCCGGCGAGGACGTCCGGCGGATCTTCCACATCGAGAGCCTGCGGTCGCTGGGGTTGTCGCTGCGTGAGATCGGGCGCGCGCTCGACGATCCCGGCTTCGTACCCGCGGCGCTCGTCGGCGACCTCATCGGTCGGACACGCGAACGCATCGAGGCGGAGACCGAGCTGCTCACGCGGCTGCGCCGGATCGATGCCGCGGACCCCACCGGTTGGGAGGACGTCCTCCAGGTCGTCGCGCTCCTCCAGGCACTGGGCTCGAAGAGCGCCGGCGCGCGTCAACGCGCGGCCCTCTCCTCGGGCAACGAGGTTCCGCCTCCGGTGGAGGCCCTGGTCGAGGCGGCGCTGCGCGAGAAGGATCCGAACGTCGCCGGAGCCCTTCGGTGGGCGCTGGCGCGATCCGTTGACGACGGCGGTCCGGCGCTGTTGGCGGAGGGCCTCGGCTCACCGGTGGCCGCGGTGCGGGAGCGCGCCGTCCAGTCCCTCGCGGAGATGCCCGGCGACGAGGCCACCGTGCGGCTGCGGCAGGCCCTCGCGCACCACGATGTCGTGGTCCGCGGACATGCGGCTCTGGCACTGGGGGTACGTGGCGTTGCCGATGCGGCCCCGACGCTCATCGACATGGTCGTGGCGGGAAGGAACGACACCGACGCGGCCGACGCACTGAGCGTGCTGGCGAGCGACACGGCGGCGGCGGATCGGATCGCGACCGGGCTCGTCGAGCGTCTCGCCGACGGCTCCACGCGAGCGTCGGCACGCGGACGACTCACCCAGGCGCTGGCGGACATCCCGGGTGCGCGGGCGTCACGTGCCCTCGTGGAGCTGTCGGATGACGAGGATCGCGCCGTCGCACTGACCGCTACGTATCTGCTTCGGCTACGCGAAACACGGTGACGCATCGCGTCCCCCGGGTGCCGCGCGGGCCGCTCGCCGCGGGGTGGGCGATGGCCGACGGAACGCGCAAGAGCCTTGTCAGTGCCTCGTGCAAGGCTTTGGACCAACGGCGGCATCCGAACCGTGCCGTCACACGCATCGCAGGGGGGACTTTCATGTTCACAGACCGACGTCGGCGTGCGCTTCGCGGCGTGCTCGCCGCCACTGCCGTCACGGCCGCGATGGCCTCCACCGCCGGTACGGCCTTCGCTTCCGGCGATCCGGCCGGGGCCGACCGGGCCCGCGCCGCGGCCGTCGCGGAGCAGCAGGCCCAACAACGGGCCCCGCACCGTGCCGAGGACGCCCGGGGCGTGGGACCGCTCGGCCGCGCGGCCGGTTCGGTGGAGACGCCGAGCTTCTCGATGACGGCCGTGGACAAGCAGTCCACCGAGCTGTACCTGTACTTCCCTGACCACAAGGGCGCCTTCGAGGACCGGTACCCGGTGGAGGTCAGCTTCGACGGCTTCGCCGACTCGATCAATGTCGACAACGACAAGGACGGCTACAGCGACGGCACGTGGAGCGTCTACAAGAACGGAATTCTGAACTACAGCTGGATCGACGACAATCTCGAACACCACAGCACGCAGGTCGGCACGGCCTGGAACATCTACACCACGGTCCTGTCCCCCGGCAATCTCGGCGGAGCCCAGGAGGCCGACCTCATCGGCCTCGACACGTCCGGTGATCTGTGGGGGTACCTCGCCAACCCGGACGGCACGCTCGGCGAGCGTACGCGCATAGGCGGCGGCTGGGGCCAGTACACCCAGCTCGCCGGCCAGGGTGATCTGACCGGAGACGGCAAGGCCGACATCGTCGCCCGGGACAAGGCCGGCGTCCTGTCGCTCTACAGGGGCACGGGCGACCACAAGGCTCCGTTCGGGCCCAGGACGCAGATCGGCGGCGGTTGGAACACGTACGACCGCCTCCTGTCGGTCGGCGACCTCGACGCCGACGGCAGGGCGGACCTGATCGCGCGCAAGCCGAACGGTGACCTGTACCGCTACTCGGGCACGGGCAACGCCGGAGCCGTGTTCCGGAATCCGGTCAAGATCGGATTCGGGTTCCAGATCTACAACCTGCTGTAGCAGCAGCCACCGACGGCACGCCGCTGCACGGGACGGGACGGGGCACTTGCCTCCGCGCGGGGGACGGGACGGCTGCCCCGTCCCGTCCCCTCCCACCTGCGATGCTCCGAAGCCCAGGTCACCGCGTTCGCCCCGCGGCTACGAGGACCGACCGAGGTCAGCGCACGGCCGCGAGGACCGACCGAGGTCAGCGCACGGCCGCGAGGAGGGGCGCCGGTGCGGCCTGCGCGACGCGGGCCCGGTGCGCCTGACGGCGCGCGACGTGCACGCTCCGTCGGGCCAGGCAGAGTTCACCGGCGGAGACGTGGCAGGTCGGGCAGCGCTCGGCGAACGCACCGTGCCGGAAACGGCGGTGCGTCTCGTACGTGGCGTCCAGCATCGCGTCGAGCGCGGACGGAGACGGGAGCACCGCTGACATCGCGGCTGTCACGAGTTGTCCCCCGCGGGCTCGGCGAGCGCCGACGGGACCAGCCTGGTGTTTCCTCATGGAGGGCGTCTCCTGTGCAGTGGAGTGCGGGGCCACGGCCTTCACCCTCCATACGTCGAAACCACGATCCCTGTTAAGGCTGCCCCGATAACCACTGCTCAGACACTCGCCGCCTCGCGACCTCAATCCGCGTAGCGGATCCGGCCTGAGGCGGCGCGCCTATCGGCTGAAGTGGGCGCGGTGTTCGTGCAGGAAGGCGTCGAGGGTGCGGGGCGGGCGGCCAAGGATGTCGCTGACGGTGGTGGTGGGGGTTTCGGGTCGGGCGATGGCGAGTTGCTGGATCTCCGTCACGTGGTCGGCGAGCCAGGTGGGCATGTGGGCGTTGCGGATGAGGTGGTCGCGCAGTTCGTCCGGGCGGAGATCGTGGTACTGGACGTGCTGGCCCGTCAGGACGCCGAGTCGGGCGGCGAGTTCGGGTTGCGAGACGGCTTCGGGTCCGGTCAGGGTGTAGGCGCCTCCGGCGATGTCGGGCCTGGTGAGGGCGGCGGCGGCCACGTCTCCTATGTCGCGGCAGTCGATGTGGTTGTAGGGCGCGTCGCCCGTCGTGCCGAGGATGATGCCCTGGGCGACGGCTTGGGCCAGGCGCAGGAGGTTCTGCATGAACGCGTAGGGGCGCAGGATGGTGTGGGCGAGGCCGACGGCGCGCAGGTGTTCCTCGATGGCGTGGTGTCCGCGGGAGATGGCGACCGGAGAGTCGGGTTCGGCGGCCGGAGCGGAGATCTTGACGATGTGTCCGATGCCGGCGTGTGCGGCGATGTCGATGACACGGGTTTCGAGTTCGACCTGTGCGGGGCTGTTGGCCATGGCGAGGAAGAGCTGATCGGCGCCCTTGAAGGCGGTGTGCAGGGAGTGGGGAGCGGTGGCATCGGCGTACCGCACCTCGACGGACCGTTGGTGTGCGCCGGTTACGCCGGGGATCGGCTGGTGCGGGGTGCGGGTCAGTGCGCGGACGGTCGCACCGAGTGTGTGGAGGCTGTGGAGCAGGGCGTTCCCGGTGGCTCCGGTGGCTCCCATGACGACGATCATCGCGTGCTCATTCCTTGGTGACTCCCCCGGTGGCGGGTGCTGCCGGGAGAGGTTCGGTCGGGTTCAAGTTCGGTCTCGGGCCTGGGATTGGGCTTGGTTCCGGGCTTGGGATCGTGGGGCGGGTTGGGTCCGGCGCCGGGGCGGGTTATGTCGCGGACGTCGTGGTGGTGCGCCAGCGCAGGGTGACGATGGTGGTGGCGAGGGCGGCGGAGACGGGCAGGTCGATGCGCAGTCGCTCCAGCCACGGGGTGGCGGGGATGGAAGTGTGAGCGGGTAGCCACTGGGCCGTGAACCATCCCAGTAGGGCCGCCGCGCCGGCGGCGGTGATGACGAGTGCGGTGGTCAGGGCGACGCGCGGCGTGGTGGTGGTCCACCGTCGGGGTTGCCCGCCGTTGCGCAACCAGGTACCGATCAGGAAAGCCACCAGGGCGGAGGTGCCGGCTATGGAGGTGCAGGCGGCCACGGCCAAGTCCTGTTGCCCGGTGGCGACTCCGGCCACGCCGGCCGTCAGTGCCGGGGCGACGTAGGCGGTGAGCACCTCGCGCCACAGGGTGAACGGTCGGGATTGCCGGGAGGCCGTTCGGTTTCGATTGGTTCTGCCCTTGGTTGCGGGCATGTCGGCCTCTTTCTCATTCGTGTGAGGGAACCGAAGTGGTGCGGAGGGAGAGAACAGGACCGATCCACCCTCGCGATGCCATGAGGCAGTTATGTCATTAGCCAGCTAACTATTGCCTCGAAAAAAGGGCCCTGCCCGGAGGGCGGGGCCAAGACGACTTGGAGCCCGGTCAGTCGGCGACCAAGGCCGTGCTGCCGCGCACGACGCGGGCGAGCAGATCCAGGAACACCGCGCGCTCCTCGGACGAGAGCCCGCTCACCATCGCCTCGAGCCGCCCGAAATGATCGGATGCCATGTCGCGGAGACGCTGCGCCCCGCGTGCGGTCAGGACTGCCACCGTGCCCCGGCCGTCCTCCACGGACGGGCGGCGGGCGATCAGCCCCTCCCGCTCAAGGCCGTCCAGCAGGCCGGTGATCGTGGCCCTGGAGACATCGAGGTCGATCGCGAGACGCGAGGGGGACTTCTCGCCACCGTGGTCTTCGAGGTCGGCGAGCAGGCGGTAGCGCCCCGTCGACAGGCCGAACCTGGCGAAGTGCGCCTCGGCCGCCCGGCCGACTCTCGCGCCTGCCGAGATCAGCCGTACAGCGACCAGCACCGCTTGCGGATCGACCTCCAGGCCGTAGTGCTCGACCTGGCGCCTGGCCTGGTCCAGCGTGGGCGCCTCGCCATCGATGCCGTTCCTCGTCATGGAAGTAATATGGCGGCTAACCATTTGGCCTGTCAAGAGCTGTACCCGGCACCGTGCCCAGCCGGCTCCGCCCCCGTCAGCCGTCGCCTCATCCGGTGGAGCGACGCGGCTTGACCCCATCGTGAGCTCTGGCGGCTCATCCGCGTGGCGCACGCCTCCGATGCGCATTCGCCGCGCAAAACTGAACCGGGTGGGTGGGTGACTGCCCCGCGAGGCGTACCAGCGATTCCCGGCCAAGGAGGCAGCCATGACGGAGCAGCGCAAGTTCAGCTACTCCATCCCGGAGGAGTTTGGCGAACTGATCGTGGAGTTTCGCGGTCTGCTCGAAAAGCGTCCCCATGCGAGCCGGCACTTCTCTCCCGCCTACCACCCTGCGGGCCTTGGATCGGAAACGGGCACGCCAATGACGGTGGGGATCTCCCAGCCGGTCTTCGAATGCTCGGAGATCGAACCCGGATTCGTCGTGTGCGAGCGCGTCGACGAGCAGTGACCGTGCAGGAAGCCGTCCGACGGCCTCACTGACGAGCACGTGCGAGCTCTCAGAGAGGCGGCGCGGCTGGTCAATCAGGCACGGGGTGCAGCTGCCGAGTGGCTCGCCCGGTCCGGAATCGACCCGGGTCCATGTCACCCGGGTCCTTGGAATTCTGCGCCGAGGTGCATTCGCTCATCCCGCCGGTCCGGCCCTGCGGATGTCCGGGATTCCGTGGCGACTCCGACTTCTGCTCCAGCCAGTACCAGGACTTCACGGGGCCGGACATCGGCGCAGGCGCGATCATCCGCGTCTGCGGGCACGCACGGGTAGAGCACGAGGCGATCTGACGGCGCCCGATCGACGACCTGGCAATGCCCGGGCGTGGGGTTGCCCTCGGACTACAAGCTGCTCGCTGCGGCCTACCCGTCCATGGTCTTCGGTGACTTCCTGTGCGTCGGCTTCCGGCCCCCCGGGCGGGAGAAGGCGTGGGCCGAAGACCCGGAGGATCTCGATCCTCGCGGAGTGGTGCGAAGACGCCGAAACCGCCGTCCCCCTGAACCCGTCTCCCGCGCCTGGAGGACTGTTGCCCTGGGCCACGTCGAACCAGGGTGACTACTTCCTCTGGAGCACCGGTGAGGCCGGCCCCGATGAGTGGACTGTCACCGTGACCTCCCGTAATGGCGGCTGGTGGCACTACACGGGAGGCGCCGTTCAGTTTCTGGCGGACCTGATCAGCGGGTCCCTGGAGCTGTGGTCGTTGCCTTCGGTGCGGCCTTCCGTCGAGGCCTTCGGAGTCAACTGAGACGGTCTACGTCTGTCCGGCCGACGGTGGCCGACGGTGGACAGACGAGGGCGGCGGCTGTGCGACAAAAGCTCGGGCTGCCGGTCCGTCGCGAGTCGGCGCTGAAGCCATGGCGGGGACGGCGTGCACGTGCCCCCCAGCCATGGCTTCAGTGGCCCCGAACGGCCTCTGGTGGCTCAGAGCACGCGTTCGACGCGGGCTCGGCGGATCAGGTTCTTGCCCGGCTCCCGGACCTTCTCGAACGCCGCGTTGTTCAACAGGACACAACTACCGGACGGACCATTCACCGTCACCGTCGTCGCCTGACCGTTGTCCAGGTTCGTCACCTTCAACTTCGTACCCACCGGGAACGTCCCACTGCTCGCCGCCGGCGCACCCCCCTCACCCGACAACGTCACCGACGACCCCTTGCACACCACGTCGCCGGCGGCCGGCGGTACCTGTACGGCCCCTGGTGCCGCCGCGCCCGGAGCTCCGGCCGCGCCCGCCGATCCCGCGGGGCCGGACGGCGCGCCACCGCCACCACCCACACGTTCGACGCGGGCTCGGCGGATCAGGTTCTTGCCCGGCTCCCGGACCTTCTCGAACGCCGCGTTGTTCAACAGGACACAACTACCCGACGGACCATTCACCGTCACCGTCGTCGCCTGACCATTGTCCAGGTTCGTCACCTTCAACTTCGTACCCACCGGGAACGTCCCACTGCTCGCCGCCGGGGCGCCCGCCTCACCCGACAACGTCACCGACGACCCCTTGCACACCACGTCGGGTACGGCGGCGTTGCCGGTCGCCACCGTGGCGGCGACTCCTCCCGCCACCATGGCTCCCGCGACGACTGAGAACACGAGCTTCTTCGTACGGCTCATGGTCCTTTTCCGCGACATTGACACTCCTCGGCTCGATGGACGCTGTCCTTCCGTCCTGCATACGGCCGAGAACTCAGGCGAGTTCAGTCCTGTCGCCGGGTGACAAATCCCGCCGTGCGGAGGATCTGGGCGTCGCGGGGCGGGGCAGCGTGGGGGCGAATTCGCGGGGAGCGTGTTCAAAGCTGCAGGTGGAAGGCTTGGCGCCCGAGAGGTCGACGGGGGTATCGCAGCCGCGCTGTCCGCCTCTTTCGACGCGGATGCGAGGCGACCTAAGGAGGGCTTAAGGCCCCGTTGTTCTGCCCTTAAGGGGCCCCGGCGCAGGCGGCGGCCCGCCAGGTGCCCCACTGCCGGTGCAACGCGGGTCCGTGCCTCATTCCACCACCAGATCCGCCCGGGTCCGCCCCGGGGCGATCAGCCGGGCGTTCGCCTCGTCGGAACGGCGGACCCATTCTGTGGCGGCCGCCCGCTCCCGGCCGTGGCGGACATGGCGGTCGACGAGCCGCCGCACGCGCATCGTGTCGTCCGGCGCGAGGTACCAGGCCTCGTCGAGGAGCGGCCGTACCGCCGCCCACTCCCCCGCCCCGTACAGCAGGTAGTTTCCCTCGGTGACGACCAGGGGCACGGCGGGGTCGACCCGGATGCTCCCGGCGATCGGCTCCTCCAACGACCGGTCGAAGGCCGGGGCGTACACCTCACCGGCCGCCGGCTCACCGACCCCCGCCGAACGCAGCCGGCCCAGCAATGCGGTGTATCCGGCGGCGTCGAAGGTGTCGGGGGCACCCTTGCGGTCGGCCCGGCCCAGGCGCACCAACTCGGCCTGCGCCAGGTGGAAACCGTCCATGGGTACCACGACGGCCAACTCCGGCCCCAGGGTTCGGGCCAGCCGCTCGGCGAGGGTGGACTTCCCCGCCCCGGGTGGCCCGGCGATCCCCAGGATCCGCCTGTCCCCCGACGCCGCGAGCCTGCGCGCCCGCTCCTCCAGCTCCGTGAACTCCATGGCCCCATCCTGCGCCATGGCGTGGCCCTTGGGAGTCGTATGAGGTCGAGACCAGCCGGTGCCGCATCGAGGTCCCTTCGGCAGGAAACCGATCGAGGGCGTCACCCTCCTGAACGGAGTCGTCGATCCGCAATGGTTCGAGATGGCCTGGAAGACGTAGGACGACGTAAGGCGCGTGGGCCGTGACCGCTCACCAGTCGCGGGTCGCGATCAGCGCCTCGACGTCCGCGTCGGCGAAACCGTACGCCGACGCGACATACCAGAAGTCCTCGGCGATCTCCTCGCGAGCGACGGTCTCGATCGCGCTTCCCGCCTTCTCGAACTCCCCGTCCAGAGCGTTGAATTCCTCGGTGGCCGCGTGGGTGAGCGCGTACAGGGCTGTCAGGTCCGCCGGCTTCTCGGCCTCGATCCGCTCGCAGAGTCTCAGCAGGATCTCCCTGCCCCGGTCGAGAACGTGGTTCGGGAAGTAGGAGTCCGCGTACAGCGGTCGAAGGAAGGCGCGACTGGTGATCTGCTGGTTGGTGAGCTGCGGCATGGGGCTTCCGTCCCGTATGGAGTGTGGGCGACGTGCGGAGGGTCCGATCCTCGCGCACCCCACTGACAGTTGGGCCGTGAGGTCGCCCTGACGCGGCCGTGAGGGTCGTGAGGTTTCCGGCCTCGCCCCGGCGCCGAAGACCCTCTCGCGGCTCCAACCGCCACTCCGGGCGGATCGCGCGGTTCTGCGCCCGCGTGCATCCGAGGCGTCGCCCGCGGGGGAAGGGTGTATCACAAGCCGAAGCAGAGGTGCCGGTTCAGGCTGGTTTCACGAGTCCGGCCGGTTTCACGAGAGGGAGTCCGCCGTGGTCTTCGTAGAGCGATCATTCACGGTCCCCAGGCCCCAGGCGGTCCTGATCGACTATCTGAAGGACTTCTCCCGGGCACAGGAGTGGGACCCCGGCACCAAGACCTGCGTGCGCCTCGACGACGGGCCCGTGCGGGTCGGCTCCACTTGGAGGAACGTGTCCGAGTTCCGTGGACGGGAAACCCGGCTCACGTACCGGCTGGTCCGCCTGGACGAGGACCGCCTGACCTTCGTCGGCGGCAACTCGACGGTGACCACGACCGACGATCTCCTCCTGGCCGCCGTCCCGGGCGGGACGGCTCTCACCTACCGGGCCCGATTGGACTTCAAAGGTTTGTACAAGTTGGCCGCTCCGTTCCTCGGAAAGGAGTTCAACCGTCTCGCGGACGAGGTGGAGCGCGTCATGCCCCAGGTGCTCGCGGATCTCTGATGGAGCAGTGCGGGTTCCGCGGTGGCTTCCGCCCCCTCGGCACGTGAGGCGGCCTGACGCGGACGGACCCGTACGCCGCCGACAGCCAGGCCGCCGCGCGCGCCCGTGCCCCCGCGGGAAGTTCGGCCGCCTCGCCCCAGTCGGAGTAGTCATGCGGCTGGATCCGGTGCCGCCGTCATCTTCGGGGGCCTTCCCGCGTTCACGAACGGCCACAATGGAACCATGAGCGAGCAGCGCTTCACCCTTGACCAGTCCGGCACCGGCTACGCCCCGCGCCCCGCGCGCAAGCCCCAGTACCGCCACAACCTCCGGTACGAGAACCCGGCCGGTGAAGCCTGGACCACCCCCGAGGGGCATACACAGCGCACCTCGTCCGAACTCACCGTCGTCACGTGTGCCTGCGGCCTCGCCACCGCCGCGCTCCCGAGCGACGATGCGAGGCTCGTCTACGAAGAACACCGCAACGCCATTCGCGACGAGTCGGCGTGAGCGGCGCAGCCGGCGCGCGGGTGCCGTGACGGGGGCCATCGCGGGCAGTGTCCGCGTCCGCCCGATCGGCAGGACTGTCAAGGCGCCGACGGCGATGCCGACGCAGGTACCGAGGAGCGCGTGGCCCACCGCCACCGGGCCGATCGTCCCGTAGACGGGGAAGTCGTACCGCCGTCCGTCCTACTGCGACGTCACGTGGTCGACGACCGTGCGGAACTCCTCGGTCGGTGAGAAGTCCACGTACTCGACGTCCTCGATCGCTTCCGGGGCGTGCCCCGGCGCCCAGTAGAAGGCCTCGCCCGCGGAGTAGTCCCGCTCGCCGTCCTTCGTGTGCATCCTGAGTGTGCCCTTGAGTAGGTAGCCCCAGTGCGGGCACTGGCACAGGTCGTCCGGCAACCCCTTGAGCGCCGGAGCCATCTCCATCCCTTTGGAGAGGCTCATGAAGGCGACGGACAAGCCGCCGCCGATCTCTTTCAGCCGCAACTCCACACCCTCGCCCGCGATGGCCACGGGGGTCTGGTCGCGCGTGATCGCCGTCATGGTTCCTCCACGGCTGTGCGTCCCGCCGTCCCGAGAATCCCCGCCCACCCTTCCAGTCTCCTCCGAACTCGCCCGGCCTGCGCGGCGCGCGGCCGGCAGGGGCCCGTGCAGCGGGCACGGGGCACGGGGCACGGCGCGGTGACCACCGCCTTTGCCCCCGAACGGCCCGGCGCCGACCGGCCGGGGAGGCGGTCTACGATCGGGGGGTGAATCCTGCGCTGGTTCTGATCGATCTGATGCCTCGTATCGTCGCCCTGCCCCTGGCCCCGTACTCCGGTGCCGATGTGGAGGAGCGCTGTCGCCGGCTGGCCGAGGCGTTCCGGGGGCGGGGGCTGCCCGTCGTGGTGGTGCGGGTGGAGCGGCCGAACGTCGCCGAGCAGCCGCCTGGCAGCGGGTACGCGGAAGGGCTGGTACGGCCCGGGGACATCGAGATCGTCAAGCGGACGGTCGGGGCCTTCGAGGGCACCGGCCTGGACGACCGGCTGCGCGAACGGGGCGTGGACACGGTGGTCCTCGCGGGCCTGGTGACCACGATGGGGGTGGCGGCCACCGCGTGGGCCGCCTCGGACCGCGGGTACGAGGTGGAGTTCGCGGCGGACGCCATGTCGGGGTTCGCCGCCGACGAGCACACCCTGACCGTGGAACGGGTCTTCGCTCGGATCGGTGAGATCCGAACCGCCGCCTCCTATCTCTGAGTGCCTCGCCTCTCTGAGTGCCTCGCCGGACCCTCCCGGCCCTCATACGCGAGGTGCTGTGCGCCGGGCGGACTCCACGAGTCTGCGCGCGAACGCCTCGACGAGGTCGCGGAGCTCATCCGGCCGCTCGACGACGAACGGCAGGTCGAGCGACGCGAGTACGGCAGGGAGCCAATCGAGGCGTTCCGCCCGGATCTCGACGCGGGACCAGCGACCGGCATCCGTGTCGGCGTCGGCGTCGGCGTCGGCGCCCACAACCTCGTCCGTTTCGGCGTCCCTGTCCGTTCCCGCGTCCCTGTCCGTTTCCGTATCCGGTTCCGGTTCCGTATCCGCGGCGCTCGCGGGCGGCGTCTCCTCCACGATCGCGATGCCGGCCGGGAGACGGGCACGGATCTCCTCGGCTCTTCCCCGGACTCGCAGCGTCACCTCGTGGCGGTAGGGGGCGGTCGCGAGTCCTGTCAGGACGTCCTCCGCCGGGTCGATCCCGGCTGGCCGTTCGAACGCGCCGGGCAGGACCCTCGCACCGGTGATGCGGTCCAGACGGAACGTCCTGTCCTCACCGATCGCGGGATCCACACCCCTGACGTACCACCTGCCGGAGTGGGCGACGAGCCCGTACGGGTGCAGGGTGCGCTCGCTGCGCCGGCCGTCGGCGCCGGCGTACCGGATCAGGATCGGCCGGTGATGGCGCACCGCGTCGGCGATCGAGAGCAGGACCCCTGTTTCCGGGGCGGCGGCCGACCCACCGGGCGGACTCGTGAAAGCGACGGAGCCGAGTACGGCGTCGAGTCTGCCGGCGAGCCGATCGGGCAACACCCGTCGGATCTTGGCTGCTGCCGTCTCGCTCGCCGTGCCGCTCGCCGTACCGGCGGTCGGCATCAGCCCGGCTCGCCGGCCCGCGATCAGGCCGAGAAGCACGGCGAGCGCTTCGTCGTCGCTCAGCATGAGCGGGGGCATGCGGTACCCGGAGCCGAGCCGGTAGCCGCCGTGGCGCCCGCGCACGGACTCGACCGGCACGTCGAGGTCGAGGAGATGGCCGACGTACCGGCGCACCGTTCGCTCGTCGACATCGAGCCGATCGGCCAGGTGGGCCACGGTCTGGATGCCCCCCGACTGCAGGATTTCCAGCAGGGCGAGCACGCGAGCAATGGGTCGGGACATGTCCCGAAGTCTCTCGCAGATACCGGGCGGATTCTGTCCGGTATTGGTCGTAGCGTGCGGTCAGAGGCACTGAGCCACTGATGCATGAACCCACTGACCACCACCGGAGAGAACCCATGGACTTCGTCTCGATCCGCATCATCACGGGCGACGTCGCCCGCCTCGTACGCTTCTACGAGCGCGCCACCGGCATTCTGGCGAACTGGGCCAACGAGGACTTCGCCGAACTCAGGACCGCCTCCGCCACCCTCGCGATCGCCGGCACCCGCACCGTCCCCTTGTTCGCACCGGATTCCGCCCGCCCGGCCGAGAACCGCAGTGTCATCATCGAGTTTCTCGTCGACGACGTGGATGGCGTGCACCAGAACCTGACCGGCTTCGTGGAGGACTTCGTCAACGAGCCGACGACGATGCCCTGGGGCAACCGCGCGCTCCTGTTCCGCGACCCCGACGGCAACCTCGTGAACTTCTTCACTCCCGTCACCGCGGCCGCCGTCGAGAAGTTCGCTCGCTGACGGAAGGGCCGCCGTCGCGGGTAGTATCGGCGAACATGGCCGCGCCGAGGGCCACTTCAGCGGCCGGGTCCGGCCGCCGAGGAGATCCTCGGCGCGGGGGTGCTACTTCTTGACCTTGGTCAGGTGCACGGCGGCGATGTCGCTCGCCGTCACCGTGACCTGGTAGTCGGCGTCGTACCCGGCGGCGGTCGCCTTGACCTCGACGTCACCGGCCTGGAAGGGCGTCGTACCCGTGGGGTCGGCCTCGGCGCTCCAGGTGACGGGCGCGCCCGGCACGCACGAAACCCTGGTGCTGTACGGACCGCGGATGAGGACCTTGCGCTTGACCTGGGTCACCAGGCCCGACACGTCGACCTCGGTCGGCTTGTTGCAGCTGACCTTGCCGTGCACGGTGGCCCGGCCGTTGAGGGCGCCGGCCCTCCCCTCCACCGATACACCGACGCCCAGGGACAGTTCGGTGGGCGGCGCGGGGTTCGTGATGTGCACCTCGCCGCGCAGGGCGGGTTCGCCGCCCTCGCAGTGCTGCTCGTAGGCGGCGTCGAGGGCCTCGACGTAGCCGTTGGGGCCCCAGGTGATCTTCGAGATGGTGAAGGATCCGGTCAGTTCGTTGCAACCGCGGCCGTTGCCGGAGTGGCTCAGGCCCGGGGCGTTGCCACCGTTGAAGGGGTACCGGGTGGCCCCCTCGTACGTACCGGCCGTGAGTTGCCGGCCGGCGGGCGCGGCGAGCGAGAGGGACCACCAGTCCCCGTTGGTGCCGCTGACGCTGACGTCGACCAGCGAGCGGGCCGCCGAGCCGGTCACTTGGATCACGTCCTGGCCGGCTGAGTACGCGTAGCTCTCGCCTCCGCTGATGTAGTCCCCCGCGTCACCGCTGAAGGCGACCGTCCCCTCGGTGACGGGCTGCGCGTGCGCGACGCCCGCCGCGAGCACGCCGCTGGTCGCCAGGGCCAGCGTGAGCCCCAGCCCGGCGACCGTACGCGCCACCACGTTCCCCCGGTAACGAGTCCCCCGGTATCGATTCAAGATCGAACTCCCCCCTGTGCGTCGAACGCCGACTCCCGGGCGGCGGAGCGCCACCCCAGGGCACCGGAGTCTGGCAAGGGCATGTTTTCGCGGACAACTCCTTTTACTGGTGCGGCAGATGGGGCCGGCCGAAAGGTGTGGTGGATGAGCCCCGGGACCGCGCGCCGAGCCGATCCCTCTCGCGCCTGTGCGACGAACGGGTTGCTTCCATCCGCTTCGCGCGAGTGTTGCTCATGGAGATGCGGGACAGCGGGTAGACGGCCCTCATGATCACTTCTCTCCATGTCGCGGCCGACGCTTCGTCGTCCCTCTTCTTGCTTGTCGCCGGTGTGGTCGTGGCCGCCCTGCTGATCGGCGCGTTCTGGTACGGCAGCCGGCGCTCCGCGCGCCGTAAGGATCCGGGCGCCGCGCCGATGGACCAGAGCCCGCAGGCGGCGGCCCGGCAGGACTCGTGGCAGACCCCCGACGAGGACCCTGAGCGGGACCCGCGCCCTTGACCGCCCGCCCGGACGTAGCGGCGCCGCGCCTCACCGCGCCGCGCCTCGCTGACGAGACGGGCCGGGACGGAGACGAGACGGGCCGGGACGGGGCGGGCTGAGACGGGACGAGGCCGCCCTGCCGGCCGGGCCCCTTGGACACGAAGGGCCGTGCCGCGGCGGAGGCTATTGCGGTTGGGGCCATCGCTTGACGATCCGCGGCGGGGAGAACGAAGCGGGCCAGGTCTGCAGCCGGATCTCCTCGGTCGTCTCGGGCGTCTCGGGCAACTCTGGCTCCTCGTCCGACTCCATCCTGCGGACGGCAGCGGCGAGGTTCCGGCGAGAGGCTCGGGCTCGGGTCCAGCCGGCGGGTACGTCACATCGCGCCGCGGCGTCGAGGGAGTCGGTGCAGCCCATCACGATGAGCCGTCCCGAGGGCGCGTGGAGGCTCGCCTCGACGACGTGGTCGAAGTCGTCGCTGTCGCCGTCCGGCTGATCTGCGAGGAAGCTCGGCGGCCGGCATGTCGGATGCCGCGCCTAGGCTGTCCGCACAGACCGGCATCGAGGAGCAGCGCAGTGCGGATAGAGCGTCATCAGGTGGGCGAGACAGCTGTTTCGGCGGCACGCGAGGACTTCGTCGACCGGATCGGAGGACAGGTCCGGTCCATGTCGAAGGCAGGCCGGATGGCCACCTACGAATGGCAGTCGATCGCCGACGAGTTCCTCGACTACCTGGGCGCCCTCTCCGTCGAGACGCCCCTTCTCGACACTCCGGAGGCCAGGGCCGCGCTCAAGGACGCCACCGAGGCCGCGGCCGGTGCCGTCTCCTTCGCGGCGTACCACCCCCACTGCACGTTCCAGGTCTTCCTCGACTACGTGAACTTCGGCCTGAGCTACGGCCCGGGTGACGAGGACGATGCCGAGGAGAGCATCACCCCTGGCGAGTGGATCGACGCGTTCTGCCTCACGCTGCTGAGCGACAGGGCTTCGTCGCACGGTGAAGCCTTCCACTTCGCTCGCGAGAAGTTCGCGGAGCAGGCACAGGGGAGCCCCGCCGGCGAGCTGATCACAGGGTTCATGGCGCAGGTCCTCGACGACACCGGAAACGATCAGGAGTACCCGCCGAGCGCACAGGCGAAGCTCGCCGCCATCGACGCCGCGCTGGGCCGCATCGCCGGTCGGGCCGAGGAGACCGGCGAAAGCCTCCTCGACCGGCCGGACAGCGTGGCGCTGAGGACCCTGCGCGCCGTGGCCGCGGAGGATCGGGAGGAGTTCGACTCCGGGCTGACCGCGCTTCTGCTCGCGCACAGCGCCGCCAACAGCATCGTTGCCCCGCCGAGCAGTCTCCTGCCGCTCCGACCGCTCGGTCTGGCCGCGCTGGCGTACCGGACCCGGGGCTGGATGCCGGCTCTCCACACCGACTACTTGCCGCACGCCCTGGTCACGAACTTCGAGGGGCGCGGCCCGAGGGTGCGGGGCTTCGGCGTCGACCGGCGGCCGGATGCGGTCGCCGCGCTGGCGGCGGCCCCACTGGTGGTCGCGCGGCCGGCCGGCGGGCAGCCCCGGAGCGCGGAGATCGAGGCTCGATGGGACCGCTACACCCAGGAGGCCCTGACCCGGGAGGCGGGAAAGCCCCTCGCCGCGTCACAGCTCGGGAGTGCCATGCACTACCAGGAACTCCTCTTCAAGTGGCGCGCGGGGCATTCGACCGATGTCGGTTCGGCCGACGTCACGGACGACCAGATCGCGAACCTCCGGCTGGCCTCCCGGCTGGGAGCTGCCCTGTTCCGCATCGCCATGGCGGAGCCGGGCACCGAGGTCGAGGTGACCGTCGACGGCCGGACCCTGAGCTGCCCGGCCGCCCGGGGCGAGGCGGCGGGCGCCGGCAACTGGACGAGCGCCGTTGCCTTCGCCCTGATCACGGGGGTGCGCGAGGATCTCGCTCCCATGGTCCTCGCCGGCCCTTCGATCGCCGGCAAGGACGGCTCGGCCTTCGCCTCGTACCGGGAGGCCCTGCACGCCTACCTGACGGGAGTCGATCCCGAACAGGCGGCGGAGCGGGCGCTGCGCGGGGCCGAGCAGGCCAAGGAGTGGGGGTTCTTCCCACCGCCCGCCGTGCTGCTGTCGCAGCTGGTGGAGGGCGACGAGGAGAGTTTCAACCTGGCTCTGGCCGATGCCCTCGAAGCCCACCGCGACCACTACCAGGTCGCCGACCGCGCCGACACCATCGACGTCGCGATCAACCTCGACGTGCTGGCCCTGGCCTGCCACGCCCGACGCCGGGGCTGGGCAATCCGCGTCGAGTCCCCCTACCTGCCCCAGCGGCTCCTCACGGCCGCCCGCCCCTGGTAGGCGGGCTCGGCAGCCGGTCTCGGTAGGCCACTCGGTGGGCCGACTCCGTAGGTCGACGCGGGACCGTCCGAAAGCGTGGTCGAGCGGCCGGGGGTGGAGGACGGAGTTCCCGCTTAGTGCTCGAACGGATGGGAACAGTGGGGAACAGGGAGGTGAGAGCAGGGAGATGAGCACGCCTCCGCCCAGATCCGACGATGACCCACCCCCGATCCGACCTCGACCTACGGAGACCCCAGGCGTGAAATCCGAGATCGACCGTATGCGGCGCGCCGATTCCGCGGCCACCCGCTACAAGTCCGCCACGGCCGGCCTGTCGCTGCTGGGAGTGGTGTTACCCGAGGACCTCGAAGGGCACCGCGAGCGGTTCCTCGGTGACGCCGGACGGGGGGTCGCGGCCGATCCCCGTTTCACGTACCGCGAGGTGGACGAAACCCGCGTGCGGGCCCTGCGGGAGATACACGAGGAGGCGGCCGCCCGCGACGATCCCTGGCACCGGTTGATCGCGGACGAGGCCGCCCGGTACCTGGACCGGTACCACGCGTGTGCGAGCCACGACGGCGCGCGGCTCACGGAGGCCACGGTGTCGGAGAACGGCACGCCGGACGCGGCTCTGCTCGCCGACGCGCTTGCCTTGCTCGGGAAGGACCCGGAAAGGCAGGGCGGCGGTCCAGAGGAGGACCGCGACGACGGTGCCGGGTTGAGTGCCGACGTCGCCGCCACCGCGATCTCGGACGTACTGGCCGCCGAGGGCCTCACGGACTGGACGGTACGGGTCAAGCCGGGTGCGGCCGCGCGGATGAGCGTGTCGACGGGCGACCGGTCGGTGCGCATTCGGGCGGATGTCGAGCTGTCGCGGGACGAGTTGGTACAGCTGATCGTCCACGAGATAGGCACGCACGTCTTCCGCTGGGTGAACGCCGTGCGCGGGGCCCATGTCCTGGGCCTCCAACTCTCCGGACACACGGCCACCGAGGAGGGCTTCGCCGTCTGGAACGAGCAGCGGGCGGCGGACGGGAACGGGCTGGACCGGCGGTTCGCCCTGCGTGTGGTCGCCGTGGACGCGGCCCTGCGCGGGAGTTTCACCGACGTTGTGGACGCCCTCGCGCCGTACACCTCGCCCGGCACGGCCTTCGACGTCGCGGTGCGCGTGAAGCGGGGGCTCGTGGACACGTCGCAGCCCGGGGGCTTCATCAAGGACCACGTGTACCTGGGGGGTTACCGCATGCTCGACGCGCACCTGACCGCCCACCCGGGGGACCACGACTTGCTGATGAGTTCCAAATGGCCGCTCCACCGCCTGGACCTGCTTCGGGAGGCACAGGTCCTGGAGCATCTCGGCGACGCCCTGCGGCGGCCCGACGAGGCGTTCATGGACCGCGTCCGGACGATCGTACGGGGTTGAGCACGGCCGGGCGGGGGCCATGCCCCCGCCCGGCCGTGGGTGATCAGGCGCCGGGACCCTCGCGGCGCGGCGGCCCGGAGTCGGGCGCGCCGGTCTCCGGGGTCGCCTCGATTTCCGTGGCCGCGTCACCCGTCCTGGCCGCGTCGCCCGCCCTCGCCGCCTCGACCGTCGTGGGCGGATCGGTGTCGTGCCGCGGCGCGGGCACCGCTCCCCCGGAGCTCGTGTCCTTCCCGGTGGCCTTGCCTGCCGGTGCTCCGACGGTCGCCGGTGCTCCGGTGGTCGCCAATGCTCCCTCCTGCGGTGTGCGGAACCGGGCCGGCCGGTCCGTCCAGCCGGCGTGGGGTTCCTCTCGTTCGATCTTGAAGCCCTTCCCCTTCTCGAAGACGCCGTAGGCCATGGCCTCGAGGGCAGGCTCGTACTTCACCTCGAACTGCCGCCCGATGCCGGACATCCCGTCCCGCGCGAAGCACCGGAAGCGAAGGTGTGCCGGGCGGGTGCCGCCGGCCGTGCGCTCCGCGATCATTGCGATGACGTCCTCGGCGTACGCGATGGTGTAGACCCCCGCGACACTGTCGGCCTCCGGCTTCCTCCTCCAGCTGCGGCCCTTGATGGACATCGGGTCCGGCCGATTGCGCTTGATCAGCTTGGTCTTGTTCCGGCCTTCTGTGTTCTTGTAGACCAACACCAGCTCGAACTTGATGTCCACCAGCGTGCGCCGGCTCTTGTTCACCAGTTTGATGCCGTATCGCAGCCCGCCGGCCTCCTCGGACCACCGGACCGTCATCTCGGGCGAGAGCTTCACGCGCGGCCTGAAGAAGCGCATTCCCACCAGCGAGAGCGTCGAGGCCGAGACGGCGACGACGACTTTTTCGGCAATGCCGATCAATAAGTCCACTTGAGCATCACGGACCCTTTCCTGACGCTGGACCAATCGGGCCTTCCTGATCATTTAGCTGGCCCGATCGGGCGGGAGCAGCTTCCCAAAGCGGACCGAGCGGCAGGGGTGGATCCCGCCACTTGACCAGATCCCGGTCATGGATGGCCGAAAGACGCAGCCGGACTGGAGTTGGCCGTTCACGAGGTCAATGACGCGGGCGGGATCGCCGGAAGACCCCTTGAGTGGTGGTCCGGGACACCACCGCTGATCCGCATGGCGTATCCACGCCGATTTCCTTCTCGGCGCGGGCCACCGTCGCGTCGCCGTGGTGGCCCAGCCGAGTGTCTACCGGGCGGTCGGGGTCCGCATCCTGCGGGACCACCCGGCGTTACTCGGCGGTGGCGTCATCGAGCTCGACGCGACCACGCTCACCCCCGCGGCCGTCTGCGACGAACTCGTCGCCCGTCGCGCCACGGCCGTCCCCCACTCGGTGAACGAGTCGCGACCGCCCTCCGCGGGCGACTGGGCGAAGCGCCCTCCCTCGTCGCACGGGCTCGCGTGGCCACGTCCTGGCCGAGCGTCGCGGTCGGAATCCGATCGCTTTCGAGTCCTTCACGGCGGCTGAGAGGGCGCGTTGGTCCGACGGCCGGATCTGCTCGGATTCGTGGCGGAGCGGGCCGCCCCCGACGGGGACGGCCCGCACTCCGATCGTTCGGGCGCCTCGTTCCGCCCGCCCTCGCGCGCGCTCCCGCGTGCCTCACGGCGAGGGTGTGACCGGTCCTCGGCGTCGGTTGCGGATGCCCACCACCGCGGCGAGCGGCAGGGCGAGGACGAGGGGCAGCAGAAGCGCGTCCACCGCTCCGATGATGATGCCGATCGCCGCGAACGGCAGGCTCGCCAGGAGGACTGCGGGAGCCGTACGCAGCCGGGTGAAGGCCTGCCTGCCGGCGAGCAGCAGTCCGACGGCCGTCGGTACGGCGGTGGGCAGCGGGTGCGGCAGCAGCCACAGTGCGGGCGCCGTGGTCAGTACCACCGCCCCCGCCGGCGCGGCGGCCACCCCCACCTTCGAGGCGCGCGGGCGCAGCATCGGGCGCAGGTCTGGCGGGCAGAGCACGACCATCAGGGCCAAGAGGAGTGCCGGACCGCTGAAGAAGACCGCGAACTCCAGCCTCAGGCCGGGCCGTAGGAGCTGGGCAGTGGAACTCGCGGTGAGGCCCGCCAGTACGGTCCAGGTGCCCGCCGTCCAGCAACCGGTCAGGGCCGGTACCGCGCCCGCGAGGGCCACGGCGCCCCGGCCCCCGTCAGGACGACGGGGCCGATGTCGCCGATCCGGTCGGCGACGCGGAGGGCGGAGACCGTCAGCCTGGTCAGGAACATCGTGTACACGCCGACGGCGATGACGGCGAACGGTGTCACGGCCGCGAGGAGCCGGCCGGTACGCCCCGCCGAGCCGAGTCCGAGCCGCATGCGCAGCGCGTGCCCGGCGATGTCGGCGGCCTCGCGCGTCCGCGCCGTCCTGCTCGCGCCGTCGGTGGCCTCGCGGTAGGCATCGGCGATCTCGTCACCGAACTCCCGGCGGTAGGAGGCCGGGTAGAGCTTCAACAGCGCGGTCATGCCGTGACCGCCTTGCCGAGGCCGCCGAGGTTCAGACGCCGGGTCGCCTCCTGGGCGGTGCGTGCGACGCGGGCCGCCTCGGCGGCCAAGACCTCGCGTCCGCGCGGAGCCGGCGTGTAGCTGCGGCGCCTGCGCCCCTCCACCACCTGGTCCTCGTGGACGGCGATGAGGTCCTGTTCGAGGAGGCGCTCAAGGACGCCGTACAGCGTTCCCGTACGCATCTTGGTTCGACCTTCCGAGATCTTCTCGACCTCTTGGGCGATCGTGTACCCGTGCCGTGGGGCGTCGGCGATCGCGGTGAGGATGAGCAGGGTCGGTTCGCGCAGAGGCTGATCGTTCACAACGATCACCACAGCTCGCTGTCCGACATATGTCGATGGCCGACCCATGAGGGGCGAGCTGGGTGAGGCCGACCCCGCGCTCCGGGAAAACTGCTCCTCAATTGACAGTTCGGCCTGACGGCGTCGGGGGCCGGTGGATGATGGGCCCGACATGGTCGGAGCTCCTGCGGGGATGCGCTCGTGTCCGCGGCCCGGGTGGCGGAGCGGACGGTGGCTGCGGGCTGCCGTGTTCACTCTGCTCAGTTCGGCGTTGGCGGTCGTGGGCCATCGTCTGGCCTCGGAGGGGCCGGTGTCCTGGCCGTGGCCCGCGGCCGGGGCGGCCACCGTCTTCTCCGTCTCCTGGCTCGCGGCCCGCCCGCCCCGGCCGTGGTGGCAGGTGGTCACGGCCACCGGCGCGGCCCAACTCCTTTTGCACCGGGCCCTGTCCGTGCCGCGGCCGGCAGGCCTCGGGGACACCGCAGGACACGGCGGGGTGCCGGAGATCGTGCACGCGGCTCACCGCGGCGTGTGGGCGATGACGGCGGCCCATGGTGTGGCCGCATGGGTGATGGCCCTGCTCATGTACCGCGCGGATCAGGTGCTCAGCCGGCTGCCGCGGACGGTGGGGCGATGGGCGCAATCGGCGGTCGCGGCTGCCGGAGCGGCTTTCGGCTTCCGCTCCCGGCCATGGGTCCGAAGACACCTGCGGGCCGTCTCGGTACCCCTCAACGGTCTCGCGTCGCGGCCGGCGGTGACGGCGATGCTCTGTCACGCGGTGGTACGTCGGGGGCCTCCTGCGGGATGTGCGGGAGACGTTCCCCTGATCCTGGCGGGCTGCGCACCTGCGCGGTGCGGCCGGCCCCCCGTACCGAGAGGCTTCCTCCATCGTGAACAGCTCAGACACCCGCCTTCAGCTCCGCAGGCTGGGCCTCGCGGCCGTCGGCGCCCTGGTGGTCGTGGGCGTGGCTGCCGCTCCGGCCTCCGCGCACGCCGAGGTCACCGCCTCCGACCCGCGCGCGCTCGCCGAGAACGTCACCGTGTCCTTCACCTCCGAGGCGGAGTCGGACACCGCGGGCATCGCGGAGTTGCGGGTCGTGCTCCCGAAGGGCATCACGCCGGACGCGGTGACGTTGAAGACCGCTCCCAAGGAGTGGAAGCTGACGGCCACCGCGGACGGGTACGCGATCGGCGGTGCGGCTCTGGCGACCGGCACGGACGCCGAGTACAGCATCGTGGTGCGCCAGTTGCCCGACGAGAAGACCCTCGCGTTCAAGACGCTGGAGACGTACGGCGACGGAAAGGTCTCCCGTTGGATCGAGGTGCCCACCAACGGCGAGAAGGTCGACAACCCGGCCCCCGTGCTCGCGCTGGAGGCGGCGGCCCCCGGGGCCAGGCCGATCGCCCCGGGCCCGTCACCGTCGCCGACGCCGAGCGCCGCCACGCCCGTGCAGCCGTCGGCGGCGGTTCCCTCCGCTCCCGTCGCGTCCGCGGGCGCGCAGGCGGCGACCGAGGAGGACGCGGGCGGCGGTACCGGAGTCGTCGTCGGCGTGGTCGCGGTCGTCCTGCTGCTCGCCGGCGGCGGCGCCTTCTGGTGGATGCGCCGCGACCGTAGTCAGGTCTGAGCGAAGCGGCCGGGGTCTGCCCACGGCGTGAACCGTGCGCAGACCCCGGCCGCGAGCCGATCGGGACCCAGGCCCCGGCCGCAGGCCGGTGCGGGGTGGCGCGGATCGGTCCGCGCGTCACCCGGCGTCGACGCCCCGCGGGTCAGCCCGCCTGGGTTCCCCCGGGCCGGCGTACGAGGCCGACGGCCACATCGATCATCAGGAAGGCGAGCAGCGTCACCCCCAGGACCGGCAGCGCCCAGCCCAGCACCGCCACGGCCGGGAGACCGACCGCGAGGGCCGGGAGGGGGAGGCTGCGCCAGGCGCCGCGGGCCGGGGCCCTGCCCATGGTGGTCGTGCGGTCCTCGCGGGTGGGGCGGCGCTGCCACCACATGCGGTATCCCCACAGGGTCAGCAGGATCAGGCCGAGCGCGATGGCGGCCAGCACGATCTGGTTGGCGATGCCGAAGAGCACGCCCATGTGGCCCTGGACGCCGAGTTTGCTGAGCTTGGCCGACAGCGGGTGGTCCGCCCAGCGGGTGTGGGAGGTGACCTCGCTCTTGGCGGCGTCCACGGCGACCCGGTCGTAGTGCACCGGCCAGACGTTGTCGTTCTGCGCCACCACCCACGCGCTGGAGGCGTCGGCGGGGGGCGTCACCTCGACGGCGCCGCCCAGGCCGGCCTTGCGGGCGGCGGCCAGTGCCGTGTCGAAGGCGGCCGGATCGGCGTCGGCCGCCGTCTCGGCCCCGCCGTGTCCGGCGTGCGCGCTGCCCTCCGCCTCGGCGGGCGGCTGTGCGCCGGGCAGCAGCGTGTCGAGTTCGGGGGCACGGCCCTTGGTCACGTCCAGCAGCTGCCCGAAGCGTTCGCCGGCGTAGTGGGACCAGGTCAGGCCGGTGGCGCTGAGGAAGAACAGGCCGAGCGCGAGCCATACGCCCGTCGCCGCGTGGAAGCCGCGGGTTCGTCGCACGCCCTTCGCCGCCCGCTCGGGCAGCAGCACTCCGCGGACCGACCTGGCACGCTGCCCGCGGCTGCGACCGATCCACAGGACGAGGCCGCCCGCGACGACGACCCACAGCCAGCTCGCGGCGACCTCGGAGTAGAGGCGGCCGGTCTCCCCGAGGTGCAGGTTGCGGTGCAGGTCGTCCAACCAGGTGGTGAGCGGCGTCGATCCGTACCAGGTGGTGAGCTCACCTCGCACGTTCGCGGTGTACGGATCGACGAAGACGGTCCGCTGTCTCTCCCCCAGGTCTGGCACGGACAGCACCACACGGGTGGTGAGCTCCGGGTCCGCCGGCGTGGTGATGGTGGCGAGCGAGCCCTCCGGATGCGCGGACCGTGCCGCGGCGATCTGCTCGGCCAGAGGACGGACCTGGTCGCCGACCTGTTCGACGCGCAGCTCGTCGCCGTACACGAGCTGGTCGAGCTGCGGGGTGAAGGTGTAGATCAGCCCGGTGAGGGCCGCCACGAGCAGGAACGGGGCGATCAGGGCCCCGGCGTAGAAGTGCAGCCGCAGCAGCAGGGCGCGCGCACCTCGCCACGAGCGGCGTGGGTATTCATCCGGTGCTGTTCGGGCCGTGTCCCGTGGGTCCTGAGTGTCCGGTGTGACCTGTGTGTCCTGGTCAATGGTCGAAGACATGTGTGTTCCCCAATCGGTACGGGCGCCCCGTGCGCGCGCGTACGGCGAAGCCGATGAGTGATGGACGCCGAGAGCGAGGGTCGTAATCGCGGGGCGGCGATCGGGCGGGCATTACGGCGTGGGGCGTCGTGGGATCCGGGAGCGGGTGAGGGGAGCGTGGAGGTGCCCGCGGTGGGGTGACCGGTCTCGGAGATCGGCCGCCGGACGTGCTCGGCGGGCCGGCCGCCGATCGGGGCGGTCTCCCGGTACGTCCGCTCCGGCATCGCTTCTCCTCCTGTGGTGCATGCGTGATCGCGGGCGATCGCGCACGCGCGAATCCGTGACCGTGTGAAGGTCACCGCGAGGTGGCCCCTCTCACGGAAGCCTCCAGGGCAGACAGCGGCCCTACGGTGACGGCGTGATGCGTACGCTGTCGTGGACGGTGACCTGGTCGATGTCGGTGGTGCGCACCGTGAGGTTCAGGGTCCACACGCCGGGCACGGGAAGCCGCAGGTCGTAGGCGGCCCAATACCCCTTCTGATTCTTGAGCTTGGCGTCCAGGGGTCCGATGTCCAGGTCGTCCTGGGTGAGGGTGAGGCGGAGTTCGGGAACGGTGGCCAAGCCGCCGTCCGCGGTGTACACCACGGCTTCGACGGTGTTCTCCCCCACCCGGCCCGGTGCCAGCGTGACCTGCACCGTGCCGCGTCGGCCGGCGGTCCCCATGTCGAACGGCACCATGAGCACCTTCGCGCGCGGCTCCTGCACGGTGGCCGCCGCGGCCTTCTCGTCGGCGGCGCGGCTGGGTTGCGTACCGGTGAGCAGGGTGGTGATCGCAAGGACCACGACACCGAGCACCGCTTCGGCGGTGACGGTACGGCGCAGCCCGCGTCGCTGTCCGTCGGCCTCGGAGACGAGCGGTTCCTCGGAGACGGGCGGCGGTTCCTCGGAGACGGGTGGCTCGTCGGAGACGGGTGGCTCGTCGGAGACGGGCGGCCCCCCGGCGACGGACGCCCCGGGTTCGCCACCAGGATCCGCTGCCGGCGGGGAGATCGGTGCGCCGACCGTCTGCGCCACCCTCGCCCGCCGGGGCACCGGTACCGTCAACGTCCCCTTGGCGGGCGGCACTTCGCGAACGAGGCGCACGGTCCAGCGGCGGGAGAAGGACGCCGCCCACAGGACGAGGATCACGGCGGCGATCTTGACGCTGAGGATTCTGCCGTACGAGGTGGTGGACAGCGCCTCCCATGAGCCCACCTGCCGCCAGGACTGGTACACCCCCGTGCCGACCAGCGTGGCGACGGCGGTGAAGGCCAGGGTGGAGAAGCGGCCGATCGCCGACGCCGGGATGTCGCGGGCGTCGGGCGCTCGGCGCCACAGCACGACGAGCAGCGTGATCAGGCCGCCCAGCCAGACGCCCATGGCCAGCAGGTGCAGTACCGCGACGGGTACGGCCAGCGGCACTTGGATGCCGGCGGAGGCGTGCTCGGCGGCGGCCCAGGTCAGGGCCAGGGCCAGGGCGAAGGCGGCCCCTACCAGGCGAACACCGGTACCGAAGTCCCGCCGCCGGGATCCTTCGTCCTGCCCGTCCTGCCCGTCCTGCCCGTCCAGTCGTGCGGAGAACCGCTTGAGCAGCAGGGCGCCGACCGCGAGGAGCACGAGCCGTGCGATCAGGGCGATCCCGGGTCTCCCGGCGGCGGTTCGCCCCAACCCGGACGGGTCGAACGCCGAACTGAGCGGGCCGGCCGCCTCGTAGGGACCGCGTAGCAGCAACAGGGCCACGCCGGACACCATCAGGGCCGCCCAGCCCGTCGTCAGCACCTTGCGCACCGGGCGAAGCGCGCCCGCGCCGGGCCTGCACACCACGACGAACGCCACGGCTCCGACGAGGAGGGCGAGGCCGCTGTAGGCGACGTGGCGGAAGAAGCCGTACAGGCGGCCGGCGGCCGTGTCGTCCGGGGAACCGGTCGCCACCACGGCGGCCGTCTCGGACGGCTTGCCGATGGAGAAGACGAACGCGCCCGAGATCGGGTGGCCGTCGGCGGACACGACCCGCCACGCCACCGTGTAGGTGCCCTGGGGCAGTGTGCCGGACAGCTCCACCCGGGCGGTGTTGCCCTTGCCGTCCACGTGTTGCGCCGGGCGGGGGTTCGCGCGCTCGTTCTCCGGCGACAGCACTCTGACCGCTTCGTCGGAGAGACTGACCGACTCGGTGAAGGTGAGCGTGACCTGCTGCGGCGCTGTTTTGAGGACGGCCCCGTCCGCGGGATCGGCGCCGCTGAGGCCGGCGTGGGCGAAGGCCGAGCCCGCCCCGCCCAGGATCAGGGCGAGTACGGCGGCGACCAGCGCGAGGACGGTCAGGGACGTCCTCGTGGGAGGCGATCCAGTGTGCATGAAGGGGCAGTCTCCGGTGTGGCGGTCGTCATGGCGCATCGTTGGCGCATCGCCGTCCGGACTCGGTCCTGCGGGGCGGCATCCAGGCGGTGGCCCACCGTGTGCGACATGACGGACTCTGGCAGGGGCTGGAACTCATGGCGCGATGTGGACCATAGTCCTGCCTGCCTCGGGAGTGAGCGGGTTGCGCAACTTCGGCTAAAGCGCGGTGCGCAAGGCCTTTGCTCGGCCGCTTTCCGTGTACCTTGCGCTCCTCCCGAGGTGAATCCCTCGCCGACTCACTGGGCCCGCATCACCGGCGCTCGCTCCCGTGCACCCCTGGTTCACCACAAGCAACCGCCGGGGCATCCCGCGCCGCGGCACCCGACAACCGGTCGGTTCAGGCGGTGAGCAGACCTATGAGCAACGCCGTCAGGGCGCCGGAGACGAAGAGCGCTCCCAGGACGGTGAACAAGCGGTCGACCGTCGCGACGTCCCAGCCCTGGATCTCGAACCGGCGGGGATCCTCCGGGTCGTACCGGACCACGACGGAGGCACCCACGCGGAAGGCGCTCGCGACGGAACCGCGGCCGAACCTCGATGGGTGCTCGCACAGGCGGCCGTCTCCGGTCGTCCAGGCCGCGACCGGGTAGTGGAGCGTGGCCCCTTCGTCGCTTCGCACGGCGTCGTGACGAACGATCCGCCCCCGCGCGGTGACGCCCGTACGGCGCAGCGCACCGGCACGGCGGAGTCCGTGCACACCGAAGCCGAGGAAGCCCACGCCGATCGTCAGCGGGATGAGCGAGGTGAGCCATTCGCGTTCCATGCCTGGTGGGACGCGGGGCGTGGGGGTGCCGGTTGCGCACCCCGCCCGGGGGGGGGGGGCCGGGCGCGCCCCCCCCCCGGGGGGGGGGGGGGGGGGGGTTCCGGGGGGGGGGGGGGGGGGGGGGGGGGGGGGGGGGGGGCGCCGCGCGGGGGGGGGGGGGGCCGGGGCCGCCCCCCCCGGCGGGGTGCGACAGGGCGGAGCTAATCCGGGGGCTCGACGGGGGCGGGGCCCTCGGTGGGGCCGCCGCTCTTGGGAACGTCGGCGGGGCGCTTGGCACCCGACTCCCCGGCCGGCTTCTTCGCGTCCCGCGCGCCGACGGCCCCCTCCAGGTCGGGCGCCAGGGGGCCCGCCGGGGGCAGGTCGGGCGTCAGGCTCTTCTTCCCGTGTTCCGGAACGGGAGGGGGCAGTTCAGGGTCCTGGCCGTTACGTTGTGTCATGCCCTGCGCATACCCAGTGGACCGGCTCTGACGCGGTACGGTCCGAATCGTCCGACGCGCATGCGCACGGCCTCTTGCCGCGCCGGCGCAGCCAACCGGATGACATGCCTCTTCCCCCGGCACGGGCCCCGCGCGGAAGCGGGGCCGGGGGCGGTCTGCCTGGCTACGGTGGCCCCGGCCGACCGCTGCGACACCCTGGAGATCCTCCGTGCCCGTACCCCTCGGCGAGGACGTGGTGGCGCTGCTGCGTCGCCCCAGTACTTGCTACATCGCGACGACGATGCCCGACGGCTCGCCCCAGCTCACGCAGACGTGGGTCGACACCGACGGCGAGCACGTCCTGATCAACAGCGTCGAGTCACATCAGAAGACCCGGAACATCGCGCGTGACCCGCGGGTGGCCATCGCGGTCGCCGACCCCGCGGAGCCCGCCTCCTACGTCCAGATCCGCGGCCGTGTGGTGCGCGTGACCACCGAGGGGGCGGTCGCCCACATCGAGGCGCTCGCGCGGAAGTACCTCGGCGGCCCCTATCCCTGGTACGGCGGAACCGACCAGGTCCGGGTGATCTACGTGATCCGCCCTGAGCGCGTCAGTTCGCCCACCGCCTGACACCGGGCATCCGCCGTCCCCGCCCGCACGGGCGGCGCCGCTCCGGCGACGGACCCGCGTCGCGGAGGTCAGCCCACCGTCCGCTGTCGTCCCTCCGGCGCGTGGGAGCACAGGGCCGCCAGGTCGTCGGCGAAGCCGCCGCGGGCGCGGCCTCGGACTCGTGCCGAGGTGAGGACCGGGCAGGCCGCCGTGGTGAGGACGCGGTGCCCACCCCGGTACAGGGCGTCGACCAGGGCGTGGTCCTCTCCGACGCCGAGCGGTGGGAAACCGCCGACGGAGAGGTACGCCCGAGCGGTGACGCCGAGGTTGGCGCCGTGCACGTGGGGGTGGTTCCACTCCCCGTCCGGGGGCCGGGTCGCCTCGTACCGGGTGCGGAGGCGGTCCGCGAGGGGCGAGGTGCGGGGAAGCACCACGGTGCCCACGACCGCTTCCCAGCCCTCGCGGGCGCGCGCGAGCTGGTGGTCCAGCCAGTCCGCGGGCACTTCGCTGTCGGCGTCCGTGGTGGCGATCCAGGCACGTGACGCCGGCCGGTCGAGCTCCCGCAGGGCTCGGCGGACCCCGACGGCACGCGCCCGGCCCGGGTTGCGGAAGCTGCCGGTGACGACGGTGGCACCGGCTTCGTGTGCGAGGTACGCGGTGTCGTCGCGGCAGTGGTCCGCGACGACCACGGTGAGGACGCGCAGGCGGCCGAGGTCCGGGTGCCGGGTGGCGGTTCGGACGGCTTCGAGCGCGGCCGGCAGGAGGCTCTCCTCGTCGTGGGCGGGGATGACGACGGCCACGGCTTCGATGTTCACACCAGGCCTTCCCGCTCGGCGGGTGTCGCGGGCCGGCTGCCGTCCGGGAGGAGGCGCTGGTGGACCTGGAGGACGAAGTCGTCTTCACGGTGGTCGGCCAGCAGGCGCAGACCGGGCGTCCCGGCCAGGCTTCGGGCGATGTCGCTCCCGGTGGACAGGTGCTCGGGAACGGCGTGGTTCCAGTGGACGGTCACCAGGGTGCCGCCCGGTTCCAGCGCCGCGCGGACGTGGTCCAGCAGCGTCCGTACCGTCGGCGCGTCGAGGTAGTAGAGCAGCTCGGACAGCACGACCAGGTCGAAGGTTCCCTCGGGCCACTGGGCGGGGACGGTCATGTGCCGGATGTCCACGTGCGGGTACGCGTCGTTGCGCCGCCGGGCGGTCTCGACGGCCGGCGCCACCCGGTCGCAGGCGAGGACCGCGTCGCAGCGGGCCGCCAGGCGGCGGGTCAGTTCCCCGACCGAGCAGGCGGGTTCGAAGGCCCTGCGGTAGCGCTCCTGCGGGAACGCGGCGATGGTCAGGTCGTACTTGCGGCGTTCGTACCAGCGTTCGGCGAGGTGCCAGGGGTCCTCGGCGTGTCGGTACATGTCGTCGAAGTACGACGCCGGGGTGGGCTGCTCGGTCACGTGAAGAACACCTCGATGTCGCGCAGGTGGTGGGCGAGTTCCTCGGGCGGCAGGACGGCCGCGTCGGCCGGGTCCGGTCCCAGGGGCGCGATCTGGCTGACGAAGTGTCGAACGGCTCGCCGCTTGAGGGCCGCCGCCGCAGGAGGGAGACGGACCGCCGAGGCGGCCCCCCAGGGCACCCGGGGATCGCCCGGTCGCGCCCAGTGCCACATCCAGACCGGGTACGTCCAACAGGGCACGGACGCGGCACGGGACGCCTTCACCGCGGCGCGCCCGACGGCCTCGTGATCGCCGTGCACGTCGTCCGTCCAGGGCGCCAGGCACAGTCGGGCGCCTGCGAGGAGGTGCTCCAGCGCCGCGGCGACCTCGTCCTCGTGCAGCGCCACGCGGGTGTCCGCCACCTTGAGGCGGACCACCCGGGCATCCGGCGCGCCCAGGGTGTCGAGCGCCCGCCGCAGTTCTTTGGCCCGGGTGGCCGCCAGTTGGTCCGGTGTGACGCGGGTGCTGCCGGGGTGGGAGCCCTCGCCGTCGGTGACCGTGACCACCGTGAGGGCGAGCCCGGCCCGGGCGAGGAGGGCGATGGTGCCACCGGCCCCCAGCACCTCGTCGTCGGGGTGGGCCGCCACGACTACGGCCCGGCCCCGCTCGGGCAGGGCCGCCTCGGGCAGGTCGGCGAGGCCGTTCCAGTCGCGCCATTCCCGTTCCGGGGTCCCGGGGGCCTGAATCGGGTCGGCGGGCGGTGCCGGTTCGGTCGGTGTGGCCGTCATGGCCGCCCCGCACGGGCGACGAGGCCGCCGAGCTCCGCCAGGTTGCGTTCGCCGTGGTGTTGGCGGATGTAGACGGCGAGGTCGGTGGCGTGTCGGGTGTGGGACGGGTCGTGGCACAGCGGTTCGGCGCCGGTGGCCCGGCCGACGTGGGTCAGGACGTCGGCGCAGACCGATTCGACGAAGGCACGTACCCGCAGGCTCCGTCGCCGACTGTCGCCCCCGGCGTCCGCGGGGTCGCCGTCGATCTCCGCGGCTGCTCCGGCCAGGACGGCCGCCGCGGCGTGCAGGCGCATGTCGACGGCCCCCAGATGGGCGTCCGTGAGCGGGTCCGGGCCGCGCCGGGCCGCCGTGCGGGTGAGGACGCCGGCGACGGCGCGGGCGCCGCCGTACCAGCAGGCCGCGACCCCGATGCCGCCGTGCTGGAAGCCGGACCGCTCCACGTAGGCCTCCACGCCACCGACCGGCACCGCCGCAACGTCCTCGAACGCGACATCGGTGCTGTCGCTGGCCGCCATGCCCAGCGCCTGCCAGGTGCCGTCCACCGGCCGGCATTGGCCGGCTCGCGCGCCCGTCTCCTCCCCCGTCGCTCCGGTGCTGACGGCGAAGAGGCGGCGTCCGTCGTCGGCCGTGGCCGTCACCAGGGCGTGGGTGCAACTGTGCGCTCCCGAGCAGTACCGCTTGAGCCCGTTCAGCACCCAGCCGTGCTCGCTGCGGGACGCGGTGAGCCCCTGGCCTCGGGGCTCGGCCGCCCACACGCCCCAGCGCTCCCGCGGCCCCACGGCCGGTCCCCCGAGCTCGGCGAGGATCGCCACGGCGTCCGCGTGCCCCTCCACCAGACGGGCCAACGAAAGGTCTCGCTCCGCGACCGAGGCGAGCGAGCGGAACCGGTCGGCCGTCCGGCCCGCTCCGGGCAGCGGAAGGTCGAGCTCGCCCGTCGCGATATCGGCGACGCAGGCCGCGAAGTCGGCCGCGCTCTCCCTGCGAACCTCCTCCATCCAGGCCGCACGGCCTGGGCCGCGGGAGACTCGCGCGCTCGAACGGGCTCCTTGTGCGGTGCCTTGCATCTGCGGTGCTCCTTACCGGAGGCATCGGGCGCCGGAGGCATCGCCCACGGTGCGACCGGGCTGCGCGGTGGGACGAAGCCGGCCCCGGGACGAGTGACGACGCCTCTCATCTTGGGCAGCGGGCGAGCGGCCCGCATCACGGCGTGAGCGATCCGGGCGTACGGGCTTACGGGCGAATCCGAGATGCCGGCACCCGGTGGAGGAGGAAGGGTTGCGCGGGGACCCGGGACCCGTCGGCACCTGTGTCCGGCGCGCAAGGCAAGAGGAGACACCAGCGATGGCTGCGAAGAAGACCACGAAGGCCACGAAGGCCGCCACCAGGAAGCCGCGGCGCCCAAGGACGCCTCCGGCGGGCGGGCACGGCGCTCCGGCGTGCCGGGAAAGCCCGCGCCCGAGCCGCCGTCGCCCACCGAGCCGACCAGGCCGCGCGAGCCGCTGCCCCCGAAACCGGACCAGGACGGCCCGGACTCCCTCAGCCCCACGGGTCAGCCGACCGGGGCACCGCAGGCCGTGGTGGCGCAGGGCGGCGCCTATCTGACGACCGCGCAGGGGGCCCGGCTGTACGACAGCGACCACTCCCTGAAGGCGGGTGCCCGGGGGCCGGTCCTGCTGCAGGATCACCACCTGCGGGAGGAGATCACCCACTTCGACCACGAACGGATCCCCGAGCGCGTGGTGCACGCCCGCGGCGCCGCGGCGCACGGCGTCTTCCGGGGTTACGGCGCCGCGGAGAAGGTCACGAAGGCGGCGTTCCTGGCGAAGGGAGTCGAGACGCCCGTGTTCGTCCGGTTCTCCACCGTCCTGGGATCGCGGGGCTCCGCGGACACGGTGCGTGACACGCGTGGATTCGCGACGAAGTTCTACACCGGCGAGGGCACCTTCGACCTGGTGGGCAACAACATCCCGGTCCTCTCGCCGAGACCGAGCAGGTCGCCTTCCATCCCGGCCACCTGGTCCCCGGGATCGACGTCACCGACGACCCGCTCCTCGCCGGACGGCTCTTCTCCTACTTCGATACGCAGATCAGCCGACTCGGCGGACCGAACTTCGGGCAGATCCCCATCAACCGGCCGCACGCCCCCGTCAACGACATGCTCCGCGACGGCATGCACCAGAGCGCCGTCCACGCGGGCACCGCCCCGTACCGGCCCAACAGCCTCGACGGAGGCTGCCCCTTCCTCGCGGGAGCCGACACGGGCGCCTTCGTCGAGACACCCGTCACGGTCCCGGAGGCGAGCAGGGTCCGGGAGGCTCCCGCCTCGTTCGCCGACCATTTCAGCCAACCTCGGCTCTTCTGGCTCAGCATGACGCCGGTGGAGCGCGAACACATCATCGCCGCCTACACCTTCGAACTGAACAAGTGCCACGAGCAGGCCGTCAAGGAACGCTCCCTGGCCGTCCTCGCCAACGTCGACCCCCGGCTGTGCGAAGAGGTCGCCACCGGACTCGGGCTCCCCGCGCCGACGGCCACGGCGGCGCCGGCCGACCCCGAGCCGAGCCCGGCCCTCTCGCAGCTCGGGCGGGAGTGGCCGCTCGACGGCCGGGTCATCGGCATCGTCGCGGATTCCGACAGCGACCTCGCCGGGGTGAGGGCCGTACGGGACGCCGTCCTGTCCGGCGGGATGGTGCCCCTCGTGATCGCACCCACCGGCGGCACACTGGGCACGAGGAAGAACCCCGTCACGGTGCAGCGCACTTTCGCCACCGCCCGCTCCGTCGAGTTCGACGCCCTGCTGTTCGCGGGAGTGCCCCGGGTGGCCGCCGACGCCCACGGCGCCCGCGACGCCAAGGCCGGTACGCCGCAGCGGAGCGGCCCCGACCCCCGGGTCCTGATGCTGCTGACCGAGGCGTACCGCCACGGCAAGGCCATCGGCGGATGGAAGGACGCCTCGCAGATCCTCGACGCCGTCGGAATCGGGACGGACGAGCCGGGCATCGCCTTCCACGGCACCCCCTCGGCCACGCTGAAACAACTCAAGCGGGCCATGGCACAGCACCGTGCCTGGGACAGGTTCCCCCTCGAGTGAACCCGGCACCGCCGCCGACCGGGCCCCTACACGCCGTCCCGCTCACGGGGCGGGCGGAGGGTCCCCGGCGGCAAGGAGCGTGCGCACACCGATCCGTACGGCGTTCCAGTCGGTGCCCGGCTCGCGATCCCGGGCACGCCGGAGCCAGGTCGCCCGATCCCGGTGCTCACGGCGCAACTGCTCCACGTCCGGTCGGAGTCCGGGCACGGGGCCCGACTTCTCCAGCTCGCCGACGCGTTCTTCCATGGCGGTCAGCAACGCCCGGTCCAGTTCGGCCACCGCCGCGAGGAACTCGCTCGTCGGCAGGGTCACCCGGCCCTGCCGCGGACCGGCGAACTCGATCAGGCCCTCCGGGTCCGCCCGTTGTTCCCAGCCGACGGTCACGGTGTCCTCGTCCCCGTCGACGGCGCGCCAGACGCGGATGTCCGGGGCGACGCGCAGGTGGCCGGTGTACAGGTAGCCCTCGCCGTGCCATGCCAGTGCGGCCTCGGCTTCCGGCGTGTCGAGCCACGTCCAGTCGGGCGAGAGGTCGGACGCGACCTCCACCAGGTCGTGGGGCACCGGTTCCATCGCTCCCGACACGAGTGCGATCACGTCCTCCCACAGGCGGACGACGTAGTGGTCCACGTACGGGTGCGGTCGGCCGCCCTCCCGGTCGTCTCCGAGTTCCCGGACAGTGCGCTCGGAGTAGCGCAGCACCTCGTGGCCGTCGATGTCGACGCAGTACCAGCCGGCGGTCAACCCGAACCAGTGCGGTGCGCGTTCGGCGCCCCACGGCTCGACCTCCTCCAACGGGGTCAGTCCGAAGCGGAAGCGAAGGGCGGAGTCGGTGGGGATCACGGGTCCAGTGTCACCGATCCCGACGACGTGCCGGGCGGGCCCCCCGGTCCGCTCGCCCCCCAGGACTTCGCGGTGAGCCGGGGTCAGTGGGTCGCGTGGGTGAGTGGGGCAGTGGGTCAGTGGGTCGTGTGGACGCTCTGGTTGTCGAGTTCGTAGCGGGCCCCGATGACGGCCAACTCGCCCGACGCGACCTTCGCCGCGAGGGTGGGTTCGGCGGCGACTCGGGAGCGGACCAGCCGCACGTTCGCCGTGATGGTCGCGTCCACGCGCGCCGCTCCGCGCAGGTCGCGGTCGATCGCCGGACGGATCTGGTCGACCAGGTACTGCATGTGGCCGGCGAGGCTCTCACGCGCGTCGGCGGCGTGAATGGCGGCGGTGACGGCCCCGCAGGACTGGTGTCCCAGCACGACGACGAGCGGAATGGCCAGCTCCAGAACCCCGTAGGTGATGCTGGCCAGGACCGCCTCGTCGAGGACGGAGCCGGCCGAGCGGACGGTCAGCAGGTCACCGAGGCCCTGGTCGAAGACCAGCTCCGGGGGAACGCGGGAGTCGACGCAGCCCAGGACCACGGCGAAGGGATGCTGCCCGGACACCAACGTCTGCCGCACGGCCCGCGTCCGGTCGGGGTGGCTCTCGTGGAGGGTGCGCCAGCGGACGTTGCCCGCGAGGAGTTCCCGCAGGGCCGCCGGCGGGTTCGTGGGCCTCGTACGCGTCGCACCGGCCTGGGCGGGGGTCGAGGGCGTCGGGGAATCGGGGACGGCCCCGACGGCCCCGGCCGCGGCGGCCGCCGCTCCTGTCAACGCCGCACGGACGACTTCGCGCCGGTCCAGGCTTGGGTTCGACTCCTCGATGCCGGCCATATCGGGAAACGGTAGGAGCATCGCGGACCGGGTACGGGCGCGGCACGAGGTTCGGACCGCTCTTGAAGAAGACTTGATCAACCTGCGGGCGCCCGCACACCGGCGCGGCGGAGGTGGGGGCGGGGTCAGGCGGGCTGCCACAGCTCGATCCGATGGCCTTCGGGATCGGTGACCCAGCCGAATCGACCGACCCCCTCCATGTCCTGCGATTCCTCGGCCACGTCCGCTCCCCTGGCGCGCAGTTGGGCGAGCATCGCATCCAGGTCGCGGACCCGGAAGTTGAGCATGACCTGCTGGGTGCGGGAGCCGAAGTACTCGGTCTCGGGCTCGAACGTCGCGAACACCGTAGGCCCGGTTTCCTGCTGCCAGAGGCCGTTCGCATCGGCGTCCAGGCCCAGACAGTCGCGGTACCACGCGCTCAGGGCCGCCGGGTCCGCGGCCCGCATGAAGTATCCACCGATTCCAAGCACACGTTCCATGCCGCCATCCTGCCAGGACGGCGGCCGGGTCCGGCAGCGACCGGCGGGCCGGGCCCGGGCCCGGGCCGGCGCCTTACGTGGCCGCGGGGGCGTGGGCGGCCTCCGTCGCAGGTCCCGCGGCGTCCCGCAGGGCCGGCCGTTGCGGACGGGCGGCGGGAATCAGGGCGGCGACGGTCGCGGAGACGAGGGCGAGGGCGCCACCCAGCAGCAGACCGGTCCGGAAGCCGTTCTCGGAGGTGAACGTGTGACCGCCGACGGTGGTGGTCATCTGCGCCAGGACGACACCGACGACGGCGGCACCGACCGAGGTGCCCAGGGAACGCATGAGGGTGTTGAAGCCGTTGGCGGCGCCCGTCTCCGCGAGCGGCACCGCGCCCATGATCAGGGCGGGCATGGCGCCGTAGGCGAGGGCGACCCCACTGTTCATGATCATCGCGGCGCACATCAGGCCGGGGGCGGTACCGGACAACAGGAGCGCGGCGCCGTAGCCCGCGGCCAGGACGAGCGCTCCACAGACGAGGGTGACCTTCGGGCCGCGTGCGTTGGTGAGCCTGCCGCCGAGGGGTGAGACGACCATCATCATCAGGCCGCCGGGGAGCATCCACAGGCCGGCCGCCACCATGGACTGACCCAGGCCGTAGCCGGTGGCCTCGGGGAACTGGAGGAGCTGCGGCACGACGAGCATGCTCGCGTACATGCCGAAGCCGATGAAGACCGACGCGAGGTTGGTCAGCAGGACACGCGGACGGATGGTGGTGCGCAGGTCGACCAGCGGGTCGGTGGTCCGCCATTCGAACCAGCCCCAGGCCGCCAGGACGACGACGGCGGTGACGATGAGGCCGAGGGTGGTGGACGAGTCCCAGCCCCAGTCGGCGCCCTTGGACACGGCGAGCAGCAGGGACACCAGGCCCACCGCCAGGCCCACCGCGCCGACGAAGTCGAAGCGCTGACCCCTGGCGGCCGCGGGGACGTCCGGTACGAAGACCACGATCATCACGGAGACCGCGGCGGCCAGCGCGGCGGCGCCCCAGAACAGGAAGCGCCAGTCGGCGTACTGGGCGACGGCCGCGGAGACGGGGAGCCCGATGCCGCCGCCGATGCCCATGGACGCGCTCACCAGGGCGATGGAGGAGCTGAGCTTCTCGGCGGGGACGACGTCACGCAGCAGAGCGATGCCCAGCGGGATCATGCCCATGCCGACGCCTTGCAGGCCGCGGCCCACGATCATCGGGACGACGCTGCTCGACAGCGCGCACACCACGGATCCGACGATCAGCGGTATCGAGCACGCCAGGAGCATCCGGCGCTTGCCGATCATGTCGCCCAGGCGCCCGCTGATGGGAACGCACACACCCGCGACGAGGAGAGTGGCGGTGACGACCCAGGCGGCGTTGGAGGAGGAGGTGTGGAGGATCTTCGACATGTCGGCCAGCAGGGGGGTGACCAGGGTCTGCATGACGGCTGCGGTGACCCCCGCGAGTGCGAGTGTCGCGATCACTTTGCCGGTGCGGGGGTCCGTGGACGGCTGTGGCATGGAGGGTTCCTCAGGGGCGTGGGTCCGATGCCCGACCGGGCAGGCGGCGGGCGTGCGTGATGCGTGGGGTGCGCTGTGCGGGGCGGTGGATGGGCGTACCCGGCGGGCGCGCGCACCGTAATCAGTAGCCAACTATCACTTCAGGGCACACGGGGTGTCAACTCGAACTGATCGTCGACTATCGATTGCTATCCTGGTGGTGTGCCGACCGAAACCCCCAAGCCCCTGCGCGCCGACGCCGTGCGCAACATCGAGAAGATCGTGAGGGCGGCACGCCACGTCTACGCGGAGCAGGGTCCCGACGCCGGGCTCGATGAGATCGCCCGACAAGCCGGCGTGGGCATCGCGACCCTCTTCCGCCGGTTCCCGGACAAGGCGACCCTCCTGCGCGCGGTACTGGAACAGCAGTTCACCCAGGAGGTCCTCCCCGCCATCGAGCGCGGGCTCGACGACGAGGACCCGCGCCGCGGCCTGAGCGTGGTCATCGAAGCCGCCCTGACCTCGGCGGCCGGCGAGCACCACGTACTGACCGCGGCACGCAACGCCGGCATCTTCACCGCGGAGACCAGCGCCCGCTTCTTCGACGCGCTCGACCCGCTGGTGGCACGCGGTCAACGGGCCGGGGTGATCCGAGAGGACCTCGTACCCGACGACCTGAAGCGGATCATGGGCATGCTGGTCAGCGTGCTGTGGACCATGGACCCGGCCGAAGGGGGCTGGCGGCGCTACGTGACCCTGGTCCTGGACGGCCTGACCCCCGCCGCGGCCAGCCCCCTGCCCAACCCGGCCCCCCCGCTGCTGCGGAGGCAGCCGAGCTAGACAGGGCCCAGGCCCCCTCCGGCGGTATCGGATCCGCCGGACGGGCCCCGGGCCGGAAGGCTCAGCGCTTGAGCGTGAAGGTGAAGTCACCCGAGAGCTTGCCGCTCAGGCGGACCGTCGACACGAGGTTCCCCTCGGCGAGCAGCCTCTCGACCTCGGCTCGCGGCAGGCCGAACCCTTCGGCGATCAGTCGCACCGGCCGCACGGGAATCCGCGCCGCAAAGCGGACCGAGACCTCGATCGCCGCACCCTCCGAAGGAGCCGACCGGGCCGACCGGGCCGGCCGGCGCGGCCGATGTGACTGAGGGGCTCGGTCCTGCGCGCCGCCGTCGAGGCGCCAGGCGTTGTCCCAGTCGAGGGCGACGCGATTGCGGCGCCGTACGACCGGATCCTGGAGCAGCTCGGCTGCCAGGCGCGGGTCGTTGTCGTGGAGCAGGTTCAGGAACTCGGGTCGTACGGAACGCACGTGCATCCGCTCCAGGACGGTGAGCTTGGTGGTGTCCCCGCACACGGTGCACAGGGCGAGGAGCCAGGCGTCGAGGAGCTTGTGGTTCGCGTTGACGCGGAATTTGCCGTTCGCCCGGAAACGCCCGGAGGCGCACCTGTGGCAACGGCGGAGGACTATCGGCAGGCAGGTGGGCGTGACCACCCAGGTTTCGGACACAGAAGTACACCGGTTCCAGTGAGAAGACCGCAGCGAAAAGGAGCGCGGCGCACAGGTGCGACGCGCGACGGATCAGCGCTCGGGGGGTCTCACTTGGTGTACAACGGCACGTCCTTGACGGGCGGACAGCGGGCGGGAGCACGGTAACGGCACGCGGGAGCGCGGCTCCACTGAATTTCGGACGGGCGGCGCCGTGTCCCTCGCGTCCGCCCCGGGTCAACGTCTCCCGGATGGGGCCCACTTGCCTCAGAAGGCGTAGCGGATCCTCAGCCACGGTGCGTGGGTGGCGACGAGCGTGCGCATGGTCTGGACGGCCTCGGCCTTGACCGCGCCGCGGTATCGGACGTTCAGGCTGCCGTTCTGGGAACGTTTCGGTTGCTGGAGGTCAGGCCGCCACAGGGCCTCTTCGGCGCGCGGGTGCCAGCCGAGGTTGAGCTCGTGCAGGTCCTTGTTGTGGGTCAGCATGATCACCTCCGCGGCCGCCTGCTCCTTCACGGCGCGGGGCAGGGCGTCGTCCATGTGCCGTAGCAGGAGGGACCAGTCCCGTTCCCAGTCCGGGCGCAACACGACGGGCGAGAGGTTGAAGTGGACCTCGTACCCCGCTTCGAGGAAGTCCCCGGCCGCGGCGATCCGGTGCTCCACCGGGCTGGTGCGGATGTCGAGCAGTTTGGAGTCCGCCTGCGGCATGACGGAGAACCGCACCCGGGTGCGGCCTCGCGGGTCCAGCAGGAGGAGGTCCGGGTTGACGAACTTGGTGGCGAAGGAGGCCTTGGCGGTGGGCATGCGTGCGAAGGACCGGATCAGGTCGGCGACGTTGTCGCTGATCAGGGCGTCGACGGAACAGTCGCTGTTCTCACCGATGTCGTAGACCCACGCGGTCGGATCGCACTGGTTGGCCTCGGTCTTGGGGCCGAGGCGCGCCACGTGCCGGGAGAGGTGGACGATGATGCTCTCGATGTTGGTGAAGACGGTGATCGGGTTGGCGTAGCCCTTGCGGCGCGGGACGTAGCAGTAGGCACAGGCCATGGCGCAGCCGTTGGCGGGTCCGGGGGCGATCCAGTCCGCGGAGCGTCCGTTGGGCCGGGTGGTGAGTGTCTTCTTCTCCCCGAGGACCAGGGTCTCGCTCTTGACGCGGACCCAGCGGTCGACGTTTCCCTCGTTGCCGTGGAGGTCCGGGATTCCCCAGTGCGAGGCCACGGGTACGACCTCGGCTTCGGGGAAACGCGCGAGGATCTGCCTGCCGCGCGCGGAGGCTGCGGCAGCGGGCTCGGCATGGATGGCGCGTACGGACAACAGCCGGCGCGCGGCCGGTGAGTCGCGGAACATCGGGCCGGCGTCGGCCGGGGCGGGGCTCCCGTGCCCCGTGTCGATGTCCTCCAGGGCGAACAGGGCGTCCGCGTACTCGTCCTCGTCCGGTCCGCCCCCGTGCTGCTGGGCGCCCATGTGCGTCTCCTGCGGGGTCTTGGGGGCCGGCCTCCGGGGCCGTGTCCGGGGGGAATGGGGCCGGGTCGCGTGCTCCCGGACTGACCTTCCACTGTAGGCGGCCCGGGGCGTCTGTCAGCGGCCCGGCGCGTCGGCGGGACCTGCCCGGGGTGCGCTCAGGGTGGACAGTCGCCCGCGTCGCGGTGCGCCCGGACGACCTGCGCCGCGTCGCCCAGCCGGTCCAGTCCGCGCACGGCCCGCGCCATGCGCGGGTTTCCCTCCAACCGTGCGCGGTGCCGGTTCAGAAAGGACCAGTAGCCGACGGTGTAGGGGCAGGCCCGATCGCCGACACGGTCGGCGGGTCGGTACCGGCAGCCCCCGCACAGGTCGCTCATCCGGTGGATGTAGGCGCCGCCCGAGGTGTAGGGCTTGGTGGTCATCAGCCCGCCGTCGGCGTACTGCGACATGCCCACCACGTTGGGCAGCATCACCCAGTCGTAGCCGTCCACGAAGCACCGGTGGAACCAGTCCGTCACCTCGGCCGGGTCCCAGCCCTGTTGCAGGGCGTGGCTGCCGAGGACCATCAGCCGGGGAATGTGGTGCGTCCATCCCGTGTCCCGGACCTGCGCCAGCACCGTGGACAGGCAGCGGGCGCCGAGCGCGTCCGCGTCCAGTTCCCTGAACCAGCCGGGCAGTGGCGCGGTGTGGCGCAGGTCGTTCCGGTGCCGGTAGTCCTCGCCGAGGTGCCAGTACAGGTTCCACACGTACTCGCGCCAGCCGCAGACCTGCCGGATGAACCCCTCGGCGCTGTTGAGCGGGACGTCCCCGGCCCGCCAGGCGGCCTCGGCCCGGCTCACGCACTCCCACGGATCGAGGAGCCCGAGGTTGAGGGAGGAGGACAGGAGGCTGTGGCTCATCACCGGATCGGCCGCCAGCATGGCGTCCTCGTGCGCACCGAAGCCGGCGAGGCGGTGCGTGACGAAGTGGTCGAGCGCGGCCAGTGCCTCGCGGCGGCTCGCGGGGAAGAGGCGGGGCCCGTCGCGGCCCACGAAGGTGATGCCCTCCCGTTCCCAGCGGTCCAGGTCCCGCCGGACTCCTTCGTCGATCTCGTCCTCTCGGGGCCGGTACGGCGCCGGCGCCCCCAGGGTGGTCCCCACGCGGGGCGGGGGCTCGCGGTTCTCGTGGTCCAGGTTCCAGCGCCCGCCCGCCGGCCGGTCGCCGTCCATGAGGATGTCGTGGGTGCGCCGGGTGTGTTCGTAGAGGTTCTCCTGGAGCAGTCGCCGGCCTTTCTGCCGAGCGGCCCACTGCGCGAACTCCCGGTGTCCGACGAGGAACCCGCGGGCGGGGTGGACCGTGACCTGCGGAAGCGAGTCCACCAGGGCGAGGGCGGCGCGGGAGGTGGGATGGTGCACGGAGACGGGTGCCTCGCCCACGGCCCGCGCCAGGCCTTCGCGGTAGGTCTCCGCCTCGACGAGGTGGGCGCTCTCGCCGAGATCGGCCGCCCGGTGACGGATGGCGCTGAGGATCAGGTGGGCCTTGGCCCGGTGGAACCGGCGACGGCGAAAGACGGCCCGCGACTCGATCAGCAACCATCGGGTGTGCCGCGGTGTCCCGCCGGCGGCGGTGGCGGTGAAGTGCGGGCCGAGCTGGTCGCCGAACAACCAGTGCACTGGACTCATGGCCGTATCCAACCAACGCGGCCGGGGCTGAGGCCGGCTGACGCGGCCGTTCACCGCCGACGAGCGCGATCGGTCACCGCCGACGAGCGCGGCCGGTCATCGCCCACGCGGACGGCACGGTGGACGAGGACGACCGGGGCGACGAACGGCGGGATGAACCGGTGCGGCCTAAAATTGGCTCGACAGGCAAGCCCGGCACGTCCGACGGCCCGAGGTGCCACGAAGGGTGCTTTCGGCCGGCCCGGGAGGCGTGATGACAGTACCCTCCGCCCACGCGGCACCGCTGGGCCCGCAGGGCGACCCCGAGGACGTGCTCAAGCGCGTCGGAAGCTCGTGGCACTGGGCCCTCGGTTTCGCTCTCGCGACCTTGATTCCAGGCATCCTGGTCCTCGTCTGGCCCGACGAGACGCTGCACATCCTGGCCGTCATCATCGGTCTGCAGCTCCTGGTGGCCGGCGGCTTCCGTTTCGTCACGGCCTTCTCGCACAGCAGCGACGGGGGCGGCAGCAGGCTGGCGGGCGTCCTGATCGCCATGTTGGCGTTCCTGGCGGGCGTTCTGGTTCTGCGGCATCCGATGCAGACCATCGGCGCCCTGTCCCTGATCGTCGGGGTGTTCTGGCTGCTGACCGGTGTGCTGACGGCGTACGTCGCGATCGCGGACCGGGCGCTCGTACACCGGGGCCTGCTCTTCGCGCTGGGCGCCCTCGGCACCGTCGCCGGAATCGTGGTGCTCTGCTTCCCGGTGGACTCCGCGGTCGCGCTGACACGGCTGTTGGGGCTGTGGCTCGTCCTGCTGGGCGTGTTCGAAGTGGTGATGGCCTTCGCACTGCGCTCCGCCACCCGGACGATGGTCGCTTCCGCCCGGGTGACACGGGGCGAGGACGGACCGTGACGGGCCGGTGACTGGTCGGGCGATGACGGGCCGGGGCGATGACGGGCCGGTGTCGGGCCCGCTCCCCCGGCCTCAGGAACCGAGGACTCTCCCCTTGGCCTGCTCGTACTCGGCTGCCGTGAGGTCGCCGCGGTTCTTGAGTTCCGCGAGCCGCGACAGTTCCTCGGCCTGGCCGGTGATCGCGGCGCTCTCGCGTGCGTAGGTGCGGAACGCCTCCTCCTGCCTCTGGGTGCGCCGGAGTTCGCGCTCACCCATCCCGCGCCCGCGGACGATCAGGTAGACGAAGACACCCACGTAGGGCAGCAGGATGACGAAGACGGTCCATCCCGCCTTGCCCAAGCCGCTCAGGTCGTCGTCACGGAAGACGTCCCCGATGACGCGCATGAGCAGGACGAACCAGAACACCCAGAGGAAGCACAACATCATGGTCCAGAAGATGTTCAACAGCGGGAAGTCGTAGTCCTGCGCCAGGTTGAGCAGTGGGTTCCGCATGGCCCGGTCTCCTGTCGGTCGGGGCCGGCCGGCGGCCCGGGAACATCCGCGCCGACGGGGGCGACGCTCGGGGGCGACGCTCGCGTCACGCGGGCGTCGGGGCGAAGGAGTGCATCTCGTCGGCGCCCGGCTGTACGACGCCGTAGCTGCTCTCCGGCACCTCGTTCCAGGCGCCGGGCAGGTCACCGAGGGGCTCGGACACGATGAGGCGGGTCTCCTCGGAGATGTCCCGCAGGAACGCCATGTCCGGGTGCAGCCTGCGCAGCGCGTCCACCCGGCTGCTGTAGAACAGCGACCGGGAGTCGTGCCCGCTGGAGTAGCGGAAGGCCCACACGCGCACGCCGTCGCTGATGGCGAGTGTCATCTGGAGGGGGAACTCCACCCCGTGATCGTGGCCGACACGCTCCACCACGCCCGCCATCCGGGCCACGGCTCTCGGCGGGTCCCGGTCGAGGCCGAAGGTGAGGGCCAGGAAGAACATGACCTCCGAGTCCGTGGTCCCCTCGATGTCGGCGTAGAGCTCGGGGTCGACGAGCAGGGTGAGCTCCCGGCGCATCAGGTGGAACCCCGTGACGGCGCCGTTGTGCATGAACATCCAGCGGCCGTGCCGGAAGGGGTGGCAGTTCGACTGCTGCACCGCCGTCCCGGTCGATGCCCGGATGTGGGCGAAGAACAGCGGCGAGCGGACGTGGTCGGCCATCTCCCGCAGGTTGCGGTTGTTCCAGGCGGGACCGACGTCCCGCAGGAGCGCCGGAGTGCTGTTGTCCTCCGAGTACCAGCCGACGCCGAACCCGTCGCCGTTCGTGGTCTCCACGCCGAGCTTGGAGTGCAGGCTCTGGTCGATCAGGGAGTGGGCCGGCTTGTACAGGATCGTGTCGAGCAACATGGGCGTTCCCGAGTACGCGAGCCACCGGCACATGCGTCATCACCTGGATCCCTACGGCACGGCGAGCGCCGCATCGTCGTCACTCGCGCCCGGCGTCGAATCGCCGGGACGGACCCGCCCGCACCTCTCGGGTGCACCCACTACGCGGGCAGTCTCATTCTCGGCTTCCGGGCGCAGGAGCGCGATACGGGACGGCCCACCGCTCGCGCCCGACGCACGGCGCAGCCCTGGCCACGATCCGGACCCGGCCGAACGGAGCGCGCCCGGCGTGCCGGAGCGACGGGTGTCCCGCAGGGTGGAGGAATGGAGCGAGCACCGATCGTCGTACACCGTGTCAGCCCGTCCGGCGGCCGCCGGGTGGGCATCCGCGTCGGCGCAGTGGACACGATCCTCGGCGTCGCGCACGAGGACACCGATGTGATCGAGATGCTCAGGCGGATCGAGGTCCCCGACCCGGACGCGCTGGTGCTGGGGGACTCGCCGCTGATCGAGTGGCAGGTCGACGGCCCGCACGTGTACGAGGCCGAGACCGGTCCGCCGCCCGCCGATCTGCCCTGACCGCCCGACTGCCCTGCCCCGTTGTCCGACACGGGCGGCCGACCGGATCGTTGAATCTTTGATTGTCACGATTCGGGAACTCCCGCGCGCCGCGCGGGCACGGGCCATAACGTGGCGCGATCACACCGGAACAGCCAGTGAGGTACGCCCATGTCGCAGCAGCCCCCGTACGGCAACCAGCCCCCGCCCGGATACGGATACCCTCCCCCGCAGCCGCCGCCGCGGAAGTCCGGTGCGGGGAAGATCGTCGGGTTCTCGTGCCTCGGCATCGTCGGCCTGGTCGTGGTCCTCGCCGTCGCGGGGTCGATGCTCGGCGACGACACCGACGACAAGACGGTCAAGCCCTCGACCGCCGGTGCCTCGCAGCCGTCGAAGCAGGCGGACCCGGCGCCGGCCGCGAAGCCGGAGAAGAAGTCGCCGATCACGGTCACGGCGAAAGCCGCGGCGTTCAAACCGAGCGTGTTGGCGCAGGGTGACTACACGAGCGTGTCCGTCACGGTCACGAACAACTCGACCAAGCAGATCAGCGTCAACCCGTTGTACTTCGCGATCACCGACACCGCCGGGACGAAGCACGGACCCGAACTCGGCGTCGACGAGGCCCAGATCGACACCGTGGACCTCGCGCCCGGCGAGAACGTGACCGGTGTGATCAGCGGGAAGGGCAAGTTCACGGCGAAGAAGGTGACGTACACGGACGGCTTGCTCGGGGACGGCGTCCGCGCCGACGTCTCCTGACACCCCGCCGACACGCAAACCCCCGCCCGGCAACGTCCGGCGGGGGTTCCGCACGCCGGGGGGGTCCGCGCACCGTCCGGGCTTTCCACATCCCGGCGGGGTCTCCGCACGCCCTCAGGGGCGCACGGCACGGTCACGCGTCGAGGCCGTCCCCCCGCGGGGAGGAATGGAATACTCGAGGCCCCGTACGGTCAAGCGACCGGCCGAGCCCCGCCGACCCGAACGCCGCACCTCACCTGGCTGGATCCGGCCGTCTTCGATGCCACCACCGGAACAGGAGCGCGCCATGCGCCTTTACGCCCAAATCCCGGCGAGGCGAAGCCGGCAGGTGCTCGCGGACCTGGTCGCCGTCGCCCTGATCGCGGCCGCGGTGTGGTTCGCCCTGGCAGTGCACGACGCGATCATGCGGCTGGCCGAGCCGGGCCGCAGGATGCAGAGCGCGGGCGGCGACCTGGCCACCGGCCTCGACAACGCCGGTGACGCCGCGTCCGAAGTGCCCCTCATCGGGGGCCTCCTGAAGAAGCCCCTCCAGTCCGCGGCCGAGGCCGGCACCGGGCTCTCCGACGCCGGACAGTCCCTCCAGCACACCGTGGAGAATCTGGCCACGCTGACCACGCTCGCCCTGATCGTCCTTCCGGTCACCTTCGTACTGGTGCTGTGGCTCCCCCCGCGCATGCTCTGGATCTGGCGCGGCGTCACCACCCGTCGCCTCCTGGAGGCCCCCGGGGGCGCCGATCTGTTGGCCTTGCGTGCCCTCACCGGGCCTCCGGGCGACCTCAAGGCGATCCCCGTCCCGCCGGCCGGCCTCGCCGACGCCTGGCGCCGCGGGGACCGACAGGTCATCGCCGCACTGTCCGAAGTCGCGCTCAGGCGGGCGGGCTTGCGGCCCTGAAGGGCGGAGCGCGGGGCGGTGTCCCGGCCGAGCAGGGTGCTTGACCCGCGTCCGTCGCCCCGACCTGCGGATTCGGCCGATGCCCCGCCGCCGAACCCTTTGGACGGCGGGCGTGGACATGGCATATCGTCAGTCGGCTCGGGCCGCCCGTCAGGCGGCCCGTTCTCATGTCACACGCACACGTTCCCGTGGGGGGTTCTCCGTCATGTCCGTCAGCACGCCCGACCCGTCTCCGCCCCCGTCCTCCCCGCAGGCCGAGGCCGGGCCGGCGACGGCGCCGCCGCCGCCGGTACCCGGTGCCGCTCCCGTTCCCGTCCCGCCGTCGCGGGCCATCGGAGTGCTGCATTCGCCGGAGGGGTTGGCGACGGCCCTGACCGCGCTGTTGTCCGTGGGGGCCGCGGTCGATCTCATCTCGTCCGGGGTCAACTTGTACATCTGGAAGCTGATGAAGGACTTCATCAGCGACCCCGCGGGCATCGAGGACGACAGCGGCGACCTGGCCGACGTCCTCAATGTGGCGGTCGCCGTCGCGCAGGTCGCTCTCCGCCTGGCCACGATCGTGGTCTTCCTCGTCTGGTTCCACCGGGTCCGGTGCAACGGCCAGGTCTTCCGTCCCGACGGCTTCACCCAGTCCGCGGGCTGGGCCATCGGCGGCTGGTTCGTCCCGATCGCCAACCTCTTCTTCCCCTACCGGACCGCACGGGAGACCTGGGGTGCCAGCACCCAACTCGCGCCCGACGGCTCCTACCGCCACACCTCCAGCGCACCGGTGACCGCCTGGTGGACGGTGTTCGTCGCCTCCCTGGTCCTCGATCGCGTCTTCTCGAAGCGGTACACGGCGGCCGAGACGCCGGAGGAGATCCGGGACGTCTCCGTCCTCGGAGCGGTCACGGACGTGACCACCATCGTCGCCGCCGTACTGGCCGTCGTCTTCGTGCGCAAGCTGACCGCGCTCCAACGCGTCAAGGCCGCGCAGGGCCCGCTCGCCGCGGTGTGACGACCCGACGGCCGCACGCTCCGCGCCCCCTCCCCCGGCGCCACGAACCGGCGCCACGCACCGGCGCCACGGCCCCGCGCCACGACCCCGCGCCTGTCGCGGAACGTGCGGCCGGAACCGGGCTCGCGCCCGGTTCCGGCTTCGCGGGCTCGGCCTCCTACTCGACGAAGTACGAGTCGTGCTTGACGAAGAACTCGGTGCGTTCTTCGTCGGTCGCGTCGGCGAGCTGCGACAACCCCTCGAAGTACTCCTCGCGCGGCGCCCCCGGCGCGAACAGCATCAGCATCTCCGCCGGGGCCCGCGAGTCGTTGCGGAAGGCGTGCAGACCGCCCTGCGGCACGAACAGGAAGTCGCCCTTCCGCGCGTCGATCCAGTCGACACCGTTGAACAGCCGCACCGTGCCGTCGAGGATGAAGAACGACTCCGAGATGGTCTTGTGGAAGTGCGTCTTCGGGCCGCCGGCCCCGGCGCTCATCTCCACCCGGTAGAGGCCGAACTCCCCGTTGGTGGAAGCCTTCGTCGCGAGACGGTGCGTTGCGTCGCCGTTCGGCGACACCAGGTCGGCCGGCGTGTCCACGGGCCTGAACACCGCGCTGACCTCGCCCTTGCTCCCCGCGTAGCGGGCCTCCGGATACGACATGTGGGTCCCCTCCCGTGCCATTTCCCGTGTCACTCGTGCACGTACGCGTGCGGAAATGACAACCGGTCGCCCGATGCCGTTCTTCCCTTGGAGACCGCTGCTCCGTCCGCCCTGCCGAGCCCTTCGACCGGGAGTCGAACGCCAAGGGCGACCCGGGCCGGATGGACGGGCCGAGTCGGGGCAGCAGCGGGACATGGCTGTCCTTCGAAAGCTCGCCCGTCCCCTGCTCGCCGCCCCGCACGTCGTCGGCGGGCTACGTACCCTGCGCCGCCCCGAGAGTGCGGCGGAACACGTCCAGCCCCTTGCCCAGGCCGTCGGGAAGCGCGTCCCGGCGCTGGCCGGGGATCCTCTGAAGCTGGTGCGCGTCCACAGCGCGATCCAGGTCGGAGCGGGCCTGATGATGGCGACGGGACGCGTCCCGCGTCTGGCCGCGCTCACGCTCGCCGCCTCGCTGGTGCCGACCGCGCTGACGGAACACGCGTTCTGGACGGTGGAGGACCCGAAGGAGCGGGCACGGCAGCGTGCTCACTTCCTGACCGACCTCTCCGCGCTCGGTGGTCTGCTCATCGCCGCCGCGGACACCCATGGCAAGCCGTCGCTCGCCTACCGTTCCCGGCACGCGCTCGACCACAGGCACCCGGTGAGGGCCGTTCGCCATCCCGTCGAGGTGGCCGCGGCCAGTACGGCCGCCCGGGTCAAGGCCGTCGCCGCCCTCGCCGATCCCCGCTGAGGATGCCGGCGGTCCGCCGCCGCCGCCGGTCCCCGTACGCATCGCAAGGCGCAGCGAGTCCTCACCACGCCCGTCCCGGTCAGGACCGCCGCAAGGAGGAGGAGCCCCATGACAGACATCCGCCGGACCGTTCGGCGCGAATCCGTCGGCTCCCTGTTCGGGCCGGCCACGCGCGGGCCGCGTCTGTTGGCGCGGACCGTGACCGGCGCCATCCGCAGCGCACGGCGCCGCAGGGCCGCGGGCCCCGCCGCCGTCTGCTCCACCGCCGGCGAGCACCGGTCGTGCCCCGGCCGGCGGGATGGTTCCGGGTCGGCCGTCGCGGACCCGCTGCGGTGCGGCGGGGACACCTCCCCCGGTGGCGCCGCCCGTCGTGAGCGGGCTCACGAGGCGGTCGCGTCCCGTACCACCGGCCCCGACGACCTGGCCTCGCTCCTGAACATGCTGGACCTGCGCACCGGGCCGGACGAGGAGGGAACGGGGTCCTGAGGCGACGGGCGGCCCTGCGAAGCCGAGGCCGCTGACCGCCACGGGCCGGAGAGCGGGAAGCGGGATGTGGGAAGCGGGCTCAGTGGCCGGCGAGTTCGCCGCTGAGCCTGCCGTGGAGGTGGGCACTGGGGTCGTTGAGACCGATGATCTCCACCGCCTTGCCGCGCTGGGCGTACCTGGTCTCGATGGCGTCCAGGGCCGCCACCGAGGAGGCGTCCCAGACGTGCGCCGCCGACAGGTCTATGACGACCTTCTCCGGGTCTCCCGCGTAGTCGAACCGGCCGACGAGGTCGTTGGACGAGGCGAAGAACAACGCGCCGGTGACCGCGTAGACCACGGTGGTGCCCTCGGGATCGGTGACCGCGGTGACCTCGGCGAGATGGGCGACGCGTCGGGCGAAGATGACCATCGCCGTGACCGAACCGGCGATGACGCCGACGGCGAGGTTGTGGGTGGCCACGACGCAGGCGACGGTGACGATCATGACGGTGATCTCGCCGGGGGGCATCCGCTTGAGGGTCTTCGGAGCGATGGAGTGCCAGTCAAAGGTGGCGAAGCAGACCATCACCATGACGGCGACGAGCGCGGCCATGGGGATCTCGGAGACGATCGGCCCGAAGACGACGCACAGCACCATCAGGAACGCGCCCGCGAGGAAGGTCGACAGGCGGGTGCGGGCACCCGACACCTTCACGTTGATCATCGTCTGGCCGATCATCGCGCAGCCGCCCATGCCGCCGAAGAAGCCGGTCACGATGTTGGCGATGCCCTGTCCGATGGACTCTCGTGTCTTGGAGGAAGGGGTGTCGGTGATCTCGTCGACCAGCTTGGCCGTCATCAGGGACTCCATCAGGCCGACCAGCGCCATCGCGAACGCGTAGGGGGCGATGGTGGTCAGGGTGTCCGCGGTGAACGGCACGTCCGGCAACCCGGGCACGGGCAGCGAGGAGGGCAGCGCGCCCTTGTCGCCGACCGTCGGCACCGCCACGCCCGCGGCGACCGTGATGACGGTGAGGATGGTGATCGAGACCAGCGGGGCCGGAATCACCGTGGTGATCTTCGGGAAGAACACCATCAGCGCCAACCCGGCCCCGATCAGCGGGTACACCGGCCAGGGCACATCGCGCATCTCGGGAACCTGGGCCATGAAGATCAGGATGGCGAGGGAGTTGACGAAGCCGACCATGACCGAGCGGGGGACGAACCGCATCAGCTTCGCGACACCGAGGACACCCAGCACGATCTGGAACACCCCGGCGAGGATGACGGCGGCGACCAGGTAGCCGAATCCGTGCTCACGGTTCAGCGGGGCGATCACCAGCGCGACCGCGCCGGTCGCGGCGGAGATCATCGCGCGACGACCGCCGACCACCGAGATGATCACGGCCATCGTGAACGAGGCGAACAGACCGACCGCCGGGTCGACGCCGGCGATGATCGAGAACGAGATCGCCTCCGGGATCAGCGCGAGCCCGACGACCAGGCCCGCGAGGACCTCGGTGCGCCACACCTTGGGGTCGGATACCCAGTGGGGCCGCAGGCCGCGCAGCCGCACGGCGCAGGACGTCAAGGAAACGGAAGGCAAGGGTTCGGACACCTGTCGGGCTCGGGCACACCCCGCTCCGGACAGGCCGGGGGCGTACGTAAGGACACGGGCCGACGCGCCGCGGACGGACCGCACGGCCGAACCGGAAGAGGACGGAACGGGGCCGGCGCGAGCACCGGCTCGGGCTCAACGTCAGGGGCACGTCACGTCGGGCAGGCCGCAACTCTACCCTCGCCACGAGGAGGCCCGCCCCGGCTGCCGTACATCGGCCGAGCACGGCCCCGGGCCCGCGCGTTCCGTACCCTGGCGGCATGCGCATGCGCCCCACTCTGAGCTGGACCCCCACCGAGGACCTGCGACCGGGCACCACCGACCCGGAGCCGGTCGCCGACGCGCTGCGGGCCGGAGGCGTGCTGGTGCTCAGCGGCGCCGGCATGTCCACGGAGTCGGGCATCCCCGACTACCGGGGCGAGGGCGGGAGCCTGCGTCGGCACACCCCGATGACCTACCAGGACTTCACCGCGGGGGCCCAGGCCCGGCGCCGCTACTGGGCGCGCAGTCACCTGGGCTGGCGCACCTTCGGGCGCGCCCGGCCCAATGCCGGGCACCGGGCCGTGGCGGCGTTCGGACGACAGGGCCTGCTGTCGGGCGTGATCACGCAGAACGTCGACGGCCTGCACCAGGCCGCCGGCAGCGAGGACGTGGTGGAGCTCCACGGAAGCCTGGGCCGGGTCGTCTGCCTTTCCTGCGGCGACGTCGGCTCGCGCCGCGAACTGGCCCGGCGGCTGGAGGAGGCCAACACGGGCTTCGCACCGGTGGCCTCGGCGTTGAACCCCGACGGTGACGCCGACCTCAGTGACGAACAGGTCGGGGACTTCCGCGTGGTCCCCTGCACGAAGTGCGGCGGCGTCCTCAAGCCGGACGTGGTGTTCTTCGGCGAGGCCGTTCCGCCGCGGCGGGTCGCGCACTGCCGCGAACTGGTCGGTGCGGCGAACTCCCTCCTGGTCCTCGGCTCCTCGCTGACGGTGATGTCCGGGCTGCGCTTCGTCCGTCAGGCGGCCGAGGCCGGGAAACCCGTGGTGATCGTCAACCAGGACCCGACCCGGGGCGACCGGCACGCCGTCACCCGCGTCGCGCTCCCCCTCGGGACCACCCTCACCGCCCTGGCCGACCGACTGGGCATCGCCGTGGACGGCTAGGGCCTGTCTCCGGAAGGGTTCACCGGGGCGCCGACGCCCCGGTGAACCCGGGCCCCCAGCAGGGCGATCCCCAAGGGCGTGATGAGGTGCAGCACGGACCCGCCCCGGCGGCTGGTGGTGATCAGGTTCGCGTTCCGGAGCACCCGCGCGTGCTGGCTGGCGGCCGCGACCGAGACGTCGAGGCGGCGGGCCAGCTCGGTCGTCGTGCTGCCTTCCGCCGTCACGCGCAGCGCGGCCGCTCGCGTGCGGCCGAGCAGTGATTCCAGGTTCCGGCCCGCGGGGCCGTCCGGATCGGCCGGTCCGGCACCGACCAGCGGCTCGCGCAGCGCCGGTACCGTCAACCTGGGGGGTTGTTCGCTGTCGAGCGGATCCCACAGGAGACTCACCGCGCGCGGCGAGAAGACCGTGGGCGTGATGATCAGCCCTCTGCCCCGTAGACGCACCTCGACCTTGCGCGGGTAGGGAGCCTCCAGGGTCGGCGGACACCAGCGGACCAGCGGTGTGCAGAGCGAGCGCAGCAGCAGATCGACGCCTCCCTCAAGCACCGCGTTCGTGTAGCGGGAGGACAGCGCGACCAGTTCGGGCCGCCCCTTGTGCCAATAGGGCTCCACTGCCAGGTGATGGCAGGCGCGCAACGCCGTGGCGAGCTCCCGCCGGGCCTCCGGGTCCCCCTCGGACAGCCGCCTCGCCCAGGGCAGGTGCCGGGGATGGAAGTCGACGCCTTCGAACTCGCGTCGGATCCGGGACACCGGTACGTGCAGCAGGTTGTCCACGGCGTGTTCCAGGGAGGGAACGTCGCCCATCAGGGCCAGCAGGTCGAGTCCGGGCCCGCGCACCGGGAGCAACGAGGTCAACGGGCGGGTGTCCGGCCCCAGCTGCCCCGCGAGGGCTGATCTCCACGAGCGGAAGTGGGGGTCGTCCCGGTTCTCACGCAGGAGTTCCAGGCTGTGATAGGTCTCCGCCGCGACGCCGATCGTCGCGGCGACGCGCGTCCGCGCGAGGTCTTCCGCCGTGAAGTGGATGCGTAACACCGATCGGCCCCCCTGCCGGCGCCGGCGCGGGCCCGCGCGCACCCGCAGCATTCCCCGACCGGGCTCACCACACGCCTTCTCGTCGCCTCTCGGATCGGGGCGAACCGGGCTCGGGTGGGCTTCGGCCGGGGACGGATGCGCCGCGCGCCGTGTCGTGGGGGGTGCAGGGTCAGGTGATGGGGCAGCCGGCTCCGCCGACGTAGCTCGCGTCCCTGATCTGGCTCTTGAGACCGAGTCGCGTTTCGCCGGGTCCGACGCAGATGGTCCGGTCGAAACCCCGGACGATGTCGAGCTTGATCTTGATCGTGGTCGGACCGCAGTGGTTGTAGAAGGCGATCTCCCGGCCCGCGAAGTACCCGCACGGCGAGGCGACGGCCCGGACGCCGGCTCCCTGGGAACCGCCGGCACCACCGGCGCTCGCGGGGGTGATCGTGCTCAGCACCGCAGCGGAGCCGAGAAGGCCGACCGCCACCCATCGCCGCAGACCCTTGACCCGTAACTGACGCATTCCGGCCACACTCCTCTTCGTGTCGGACGGCTCGTGAAGCGAGCCGTTCCCTTTGCGCCGGGGCCGTTGCCCCTTTGCCGCAGCACAGACTGGCAGAGGTCTTCGCGCACCGGCAAGCCTCTAAGTCACCGCTTAAAACCGCAGGTGGATCCGCCTTTCCTCAGGGCCCGCGCCCTCTCGCCCCGTGGTCGCAGCCCCATACCGAGCGGCTGAAGCGGCGGTAACGTAGGCATATGAGGCAGCTCCTCCAGCGGCGGGCGAGAGGCGGTGCATCGCATGGATCCCGAGCCCTTCGACGAGGTCACGAGCCCCGCCGCCCGAGCGGCGGGCGGCTGGCTCGGGGGTCTGCCCGTGGCCGTGCTCGCCACCGGCAGCGACGGCCGGATCGTGCGCTGGGACCAGGCCGCCCGCGAGCTGCTGGGGTACACCTCGCGGGAGGTCATCGGCCGACACATCGCCGATCTGCTGCATCCGGGCGCGGACCGCAGCCTCGGCAGGTCGTTGTGGGAGAAGGCCGTCAGCGCCCGTGGCGTCATGGGTACCGTCACCGCCTGGCACCGCGACGGGCACCCGGTGGAGGTGGAGATCTGGGCTGCGCCCGTCCCGGCCCGTCCGCGCGGCGGTACGACGGTGCTGGTGTTCGCCGCCGACGCCGCCACGGCCCAGCGGATCCGCGGTTCCTCGGCGGTGTGGGACGGGTTGTTCGCCCGCTCCCCGGTCGGTATCGCCCTCTTCGACACGCGCTTGCGATTCCTGCGGGTCAATCCCGCACTGGAGGCGATGAACGGCCTGCCGGAGGCCGCTCACGTCGGGCGACGCCTGGCCGAGGTGCTGCCGGGGGTGAACGCGGCCGCCATGGAAGTCCTCATGCGGCAGGTGCTCGAAGACGGCCGGCCCGTCCTCGACTCGCGTCGCATCGGCCGCACGCCGGCCGTACCGGACCAGGACCGGGTGTGGTCGTGCTCGTACACCAGGTTGGAGGACACGGACGGGCACCCGCTGGGGCTGGCGGCCTCCCTGATCGACATCACGGTCCAGGAGCAGACCCAGCTGGAGGCCGAGGCCGGCCGCCGGCGCCTCGCGCTCATCAACGCGGCCACGTACCGCATCGGCACCAGTCTGGACCTTGAGCGCACCGCCCAGGAACTCGCCGAGGTCACCGTCCCCGACCTGGCCGACCTGGTCACGGTCGACGTCCTGGAGTCCCTGGCCGCGGGCGCGGAGGTCGGCCTCGGCCTGGTGGCCGGTACCCGGCTGCGACGCCTGGGCAAGGCACCGTCCGGCTCACCGCTGGCCGACATCCTCGCCCCCCTCGGGCGCACCCTGACCTTCCCGCCGGCCGCCCCCTACACCCAGGCCGTCGCCGACCGCCACGCCTTCGTCATCGCGCGGCTCGACGAGGAGGCCATCGCCCCCGCGGCCCGCCATTCCCAAGCACCGGCCGAGCTGCTGAGGCAGGGCGTGCACTCGTTCATGATGGTGCCGCTGCTCGCACGGGGGACGGTGCTGGGCCTGGCCACGTTCTACCGCTGCACCACCCCGGAGCCCTTCAACGACGAGGACACCGCCCTCGCGACCGAGCTGGCCGCGCGGGCCGCCGTGTGCGTGGACAACGCCCGCCTGTACCACCGCGAACACGACACCGCCGTCATCCTGCAGCGCAGCATGCTGCCCCAGCACATCACCCCGCCCCCGGGCATAGAGGTCGCCCACCGCTACTTGCCCGCCAGTGACGTCAACGAGGTCGGCGGCGACTGGTACGACGTGATCCCCATGTCCGGCGATTCGGTGGCGCTCGCGATCGGCGACGTCATGGGCCACGGAATCCAGGCCGCGGCCGTCATGGGCCGACTCTCCGCCAGCGTCCGCGCCCTGGCCAGGCTCGATCTCGACCATGACGCCATGTTCCACCAGCTCCAGGCCGCCCTCGACGACCTGGCCGAGCCGATGCTCGCCACCTTCCTGTACGTCGATCTCGACACGGCCACCGGGGCCTGCCGCATCACCTGCGCCGGCCATCCTCCGCCCGCGCTCGTCACCCCCGACGGCGCCGCCCGGCTTCTCGACGTACCGCCGGGACTCCCCCTGGGCGTCGGCCCGACCCGATTCACCACCACTCACACCACCCTCGTGCCGGGCAGCGTGATCGTCCTCTACACCGACGGCCTCATCGAGGCGCGCGGCACCGACATCGACGACCGCCTCGGTGAACTCACCCATCTCCTCGCCGAGCCCGCCCCCTCCCTCGACGCCCTCTGCGACAGCCTCGTCACGCACTTGGTGCCGGCCTCCGCGGACGACGACATCGCCCTCCTCGCCGCCCGCCTGAGCGGCCTCTGAGACCTGATCGGGGTAGCGCCCCGCCCCGGGTCGAACCGGTGGGCCACGTTCCCCATAAGTTGACTGAAATTTCAGTCAGTGTCAGAGTGGTTCCACGAGGCCGCAGCACTCACCGTGCACCGCAGCCGTTCGTGGCGCGGACCGCGCATTCTTGTCCGTAAGGACCGGTTTGCCGGACCTGCCGCGCACCCGAGCCGCATCCTCTCGCTCGCCCTGGCCGGACTCACCCGTTCCGCCGGCCCACGATCGGAGTTCTCCCGTGTCCTTCCTGCCCCCCACCCGCCGGACCGTCCTTCGGACCCTCGCCGGAATCGGCGCCGCCGTCGCGGGCGCCTCGGCCTGCTCCTCCGCGTCCGGCGTCCAGGTCGACGCCACGACCGGTTCCTCCCGGCCCGCCACCTCGGGCGGCAAGCGCCGCCTGGGCGCCGAGTGGGAGAGCCACACCCGCACGTTCATGTCCTGGCCGGCGCTGAGCTCGGTCTGGCACGAGGACCTGCGCTACGTACGCGAGGACATCGCGAGGATCGCGCGCGCCGTCGGGGAGTACGAGGCGGTCGTCATGATGGCCCGGCCCGACCAGGTGGACGCGGCCCAGCGGGCCGTCGGCTCCCAGGTCGAGGTCGTCCCACTGGCGGTCGACGACCTCTGGGCCCGCGACACCATTCCCGTGTTCGTCGAGGAGGGCGGCAAGGCCGTCGGCGTCGACTTCAACTTCAACGGCTGGGGCAACAAGCAGAAGGAGCACCAAAACGACGCCCGGGTCGGGCGGGCGGTACTCCAGAAGTACGGGATCCCCCGGGTCCAGGCCCCCCTCGTCGCGGAGGGCGGCTCGTTCGAGCCCGACGGCGAGGGCACCCTGATGATCACCGAGAGCTCGATCGTCAACGACAACCGCAACCGCGGCAAGAACCGGGACACCATCGAGAAGGAGCTCAAGCAGACCCTCGGCGTCGAGAAGGTGATCTGGCTGGCCGGCGTCCGCGGGGAGGACATCACCGACGCCCACGTGGACAGCCTCGTGCGCTTCACCGCGCCCGGTGTGGTCCTGCTGGACCGCGCGCACCCGGGCACGCCGGCGGACTCCTGGTCGCGCTCCGCCGACCAGGCCAAGTCCGTACTGTCCAAGGCGACGGACGCACGCGGCCGGCGCTTCGAGGTCATCGACCTGCCGCAGCCCGACCTGAACAGGATCACGGGCGAGGGCGACGACTTCGTGTCGACCTACGCCAACTTCTACATCGCCAACGACTCCGTCTTCATGCCCCGGTTCGGGGACCGCAAGGCCGACGACCGGGCCCGCGCCATCCTGCGCGAGCACTTCCCCAAGCGGGACGTGGTGCCGATCGCGATCGACACGATCGCCTCGGGTGGCGGTGGCATCCACTGCTCCACCCACGACCAGCCCGGCAAGCCCGCCGCCTGACCGCACGCACCCGGCGCGCGGCAGGTCCGTAACGCGCGCCGGGGCACACGGCGTTGGCGGAGGACAGCGTGCCGGTGGCCTTGTCGAGGATCGCGGCGGCGCCGCCGCCCCAACCGCGCAGGTCATTGCCGGTGATCCAGGTACCGACGCAGCCGGGGAGCACGGCGATGGCCGCCTCGGCGGGAACCGGACCGTCACCCTTGCGGACGACGTTGCCCTGGCAGGACGCGTTCGCCGCGTTGCCGCCGAAGCGGATGCCGTACGTGGCCGTCGCCCCGGCCCGGTTGGCGCCGGTGATCTGGTTGTCGCGCAGGGAGATGTCGTTGGTGCCCGCCGCGATGCCGTGACCGGTGGGGTTCAGGACGGTGTTGTGGGCGATCAGGGTGCCCGGTGCGTCCGTGTCGACGCCGATGCCGTCACCCTGGTGGTCCCGTCACCCTTCGCCCCGTAGGCCAGCACGTCGTGGACGCTGCGTCGGCCGCCCGCCGCCGCGGCGGCCGGGCCGGCGGCCACCACCTGGCCGGCGCCCAGCCGTCGATGGGCAGGGCCGCCGGAGGCGGATCCGCCTTCGCGGGGTCCGAGTCGCCCGTCCGGGGGGCCGGCCCCGTGAGTCGACCGTGACCGGCGCCGTGGAGGCGGGACCGGACGGGAACACTGGGCCGGGACCAGGAGAGGCGAGGTGGCCGAAGTGACGGAGACGGCGCAGGACGGGCCCGACGGTGGGCGTTCCACCGAGGCCACCGGCTATCGGCAGGAGCTGAAACGCTCGCTCGGCTCCTTCCAGGTGTTCGCGATCTCCTTCGCGTTCATCTCGGTGGCGGTCGGGATCTTCGCCACCTTCGATCAGGTGCTGCTGACGGCGGGGCCGGTCGGGATCTGGCTCTGGCTCGTCGCCGCGGTCGGGCAGACCCTCGTGGCGCTGGTGGTCGCGCAGTTCGCCGCCCGCATCCCGCTGAGCGGCTCGTCCTACCAATGGGCCTCCCGGCTCGGGAACCCCAGGGTCGGCTGGTGGTTCGGCTGGCTGACGTTCTGTTACCTGGCCATCGCCGTGGTCGCCGTCGACAACGCCCTGGCGAGCCAGGCGTTCATGCCGCTCGCCGGCATGGGCCCGGACGAGGACACCGCGCGCGTCATCACCCTGGTGGTGCTGGTCGTCCAGGCCCTGCTCGCCATCGCCTCGACACGGCTGGTCAGCTGGATCAACTCGGCCGCGGTCGGCCTCGAACTCGCGCTCGTCGTGGTGGTGGCTATCTCACTCGTCGTCGCCGTCCTGGTCACGGGCAACGGATCGGCGGGCAACCTGACGTCCCGCGGGGTCACCGAGGGCTCTCCCGGCTACTTCGCCGTCGGTGGCGGCCTGATGCTCGCGATGATCATGGGGCTGGCCACCCTCGTCGGCTTCGACTCCGCGGCCAACCTCGCCGAGGAGGCGAAGGACCCCCACCGCAGTGTCCCGCGCGCGATCGTCGCGTCGGTCGTGGCGGCCGGCGTGCTCGGCATGCTCTTCCTGATCACCCTCACCGTCGCCATCGAGGACATCCCCCGGATCAGCAACGAGGCCTCGCCCGTGGCGGCGATCATGCACGACCGTCTCGGCGCCGTCGCCGAGCGGGTGCTGCTGGTCGCCATCACCTTCGCCTTCTTCGGCGCCGGCATCGTCGTGATGGTCTCCTGCTCCCGCCTCGTCTACGCCATGTCCCGCGACTCCCGTTTCCCCGCCCATCAGCTGATGCGGCGCGTCAGCCCCCGCACGCACACGCCCATCCCGGCGACCGTCCTCATCCTCGCGCTCGGGGCCGTCCTGATGGTCGCGCTCCCCGGCGCGGCCCTGCTGGAACTGATCACCGCGTCGACCATCCTCCCCGCTCTCATTTACGGGTCCACGATCGTCCTCTACCTCGCCGTACGCCGACGGCTCGACCGCCAGAAGGGCGCGTTCGACCTGGGGCGCTGCGAACTGCCCGTCGCGGTCTGCGCACTGGCCTGGACGCTCTTCGCCCTCTTCGTGCTCGTGGCGCCCGCCGAGGCACTCACCTCGGTCGTCATCGTGGCGGGCCTCCTGGTCCTCGGAGGCGTGTTCTTCCTCGGCATGCTGGTCTTCGACCGCCGGGCCCTGGTCTCCGAACCCGGCTCGGGGCCCGGGGGCGAGAACACCCCCGGGCCCTGAACGTCTCTGAAGAGAACGCCTAGTTGTACGGCTCCAGCGTCATGAAGGCCTCTTGCGGGTTGCCGTCGTGCACCAACGACTCGTGGGCGCCCACGTCGTCGAAGGCGAAGCCGTACGCCTTGCCGTCGGCCATCTGTCCGTGGATGACGCGGGAGTAGTGGTTGGTGACGGCGTCACGGTAGAAGTTGGCGCCGTTCGGGTCGGGTTGGGCGGGGTTGGTCAGGAGCGTCGACCGGTTGTAGCCCGCGCACAGGGTGCGGGAGATCGGGCCGCGGACGAGGTCGTTGGGCGCGTCCAGGAGCTTGTAGCAGCCGAAGACGCTGTCGGAGTCCGGCTTCTGGAAGCTGGTGACCACCGCTCCCGCACTGTTGGTGAAGTTCATGACGTTGCCCGAGACCCGGCCGAAGTACTTGGTGTTCGGTTGGTTCGCGAACGGCGTCACGGTGAGCGTGGAGGAGCTGTACTTGCTCCAGACCCGGTTGACGTAGTCGTTCATGACGCCGGCCGGAATGCCGCCGGCCTCGATGCCGTGACCGGGTGAGAGCGCCCGCAACGGCGTCCCGTCGGGGCGGTTCTGGATCAGCCCGCCCCAGCCGGCCGAACGCAGCTGGCTGAACACGGCGTTGTAGCCGCCCGGCTTGAGCCGACCGACGGTGCTGACCGTACCGCCCGCGGCCTTGACGCCCACCGCGTACGGAGCCGAGAACATGTCGACCTGGGTGCTGTTGATCCACAGGCCGGCGTCGTTGAGCGTGTACTCGGACCAGTTGAACAGGGTGTTGCGGTTGGGGTCGGAGGGATTCTGCACGGCGGGCTGCACCAGGCCGCCGGTGGTGAGCCTGAAGACGAGCTTCTGGCCGATGGAGAAGTAGACCCGCCCGGAGAACTTGGGCATCCGGATCGTCTTGGTCTGCCCGTCGGCCGGGCCCGTGATCGACGCGTCGGGCGCGGGGGTGGGGGGATTGCCCCCCGCGGGCCATGGGTGGAACGTGCCGTTGGCGTCGGCCCAGCCCTGCTGCCCGGTGGTGAGCAGGGTGCCCAGGTTGTAGACGTAGACCGGCTCGCCACGTCCCGAGTTGTTCTTGATCGTGAGCGGGATGGTCGTCGGTACGGCCTCCGCCGACGTCGACGGGCCGAGAACCATCAGGCCGGCGGCGACGACCAGCGCCGAGGCGCCCGATCCAAGCACTTTCGATAAGCGGAACATGCTCTTCCTCCTGGTGGGGGGAGCCTGCCGGGGAGGTGCCCCACCTCTCTCACCCTGGGGGCGAGGCGGGCGGAGCGGGCAGGGCGGGGAGAGACGCCTTGAATGCTGAGAGCGCTCTCAGAATCGGGTTGTGTTCACCTCCTGTCAATGAATCCGGCACGGCTTTGAGAACCCGATCGCCTTCGCGGCAGGTGAGAGGACGGGTGCGGGGTCCCGCGCACCGTGTCGCGGCGCCCCGGGGGCGACAGGAATTCGTCGGGAGTGCGAGGGGAATCGGCGACAGGCCGTCAACTCCTGGTGGCCGGCCGGGTCGACGGCTACGTTGTCGCCTGTTCCCCAGCACTCGTGACGGAGGATCACCGCATGCAGACCCGCTTCACCCACACCCCGCGCAAGCGAGTGGGATGGGGAATGTCCCTCGTCCTGATCGCGGTCACCGCGCTCCTCGGTACCTCACCCGGGGCCGCCACGGCGACGACTCCCGCAGCGCCATCCGTTCCCGTCCTGTCCTGGGGCCCCTGCGCCGACCCGGGGGACGGTTTCGAGTGTGCGACCGCCCAGGTGCCGCTGGACTACCGCCGCCCCACCGGGCCCACCCTCCCGCTCGCGGTCACCCGCCACCGGGCGGCCGACCCGGCCCACCGCACGGGTGTCCTGGTGCTGCATCCCGGCGGCCCCGGCAACTCCGGGGTGAACTTCGCCCGTGACAGTTACGACGCGCTCCCCGCCGCCCTCCGAGACGCTTTCGACGTCGTCGGGTACGACATGCGCGGCGTGGCGCGCAGCGGACAGGTGGAGTGCTGGAACGACACGGAGTACTCCGCCGCTGTCGACGCCGCACGCGGCGTACCCGGCCCGGGGGCCCTGCGCGACGCCGTTCGGCAGGGACTCGACTTCGCCACCGCCTGCCGGCAACGGTCGGGGGACCTCGTGCCGTTCATCGGCACCGCCTCGAACGCCAAGGACATGGACCTGCTCCGCCAGGCCCTCGGCGAGGAGACGCTCTCGTTCTACGGTCGTTCCTTCGGGAGCTACGTCGGCACCGTCTACGCCGCGCAGTTCCCCCGACGGGTGCGCGCCATGGTCCTGGACGGGGCCTACGATCCGCGGCACTACGCCGACGTGCCGTACGCGTACGACGCCAAGCAGTTCGTCGCCCTGGACGCGGCGGTCGGCCGGTTCCTGGACTGGTGCGCGCAGAACGCCACCACCTGCGGATTCGGCGACGGGCACCCGCGGCAGGCGTTCGAACAGCTCAAGCGGGCCCTGGACGCCGACCCAGTCATCACGGCGAGCGGACGTCCGGCCACCGGCTACACCCTCGCCTACCGTCTGATGTTCAACATCAACTCGGGCAAGGAGATCTGGCCCTACCTGGGAGAGGCCCTGCGGGCGGCCCAGGCGCGCCAGGGTTCGTTCCTGTTGTCCCCGCCCTCCCCCGCGTCCTTCGACTTCCTCAACGTCAACATGGCCGTCGAGTGCGCCGACCGCGTCTACCCGACGAATCACCTGCTCCTGGGCGCGCTGGTCAGCGCGCACGTCGCCGCGGCCCCGCTGCTGGGACCCCCCATCGGCCTCGGACCGCCCACCTACGACCACAACCACGCGCCCACCTGCGCCCAGTGGCCGGCGGAGCGCCCGAGCCGCTTCGAGGGCTCCTACCGGGCGGCCGGTTCCGCCCCGATCCTGATCCTCGGCACGACCGGTGACCCGGACACCCCGTACCAGGACGCCCGGGCCCTCGCCGCGACCCTGGACAACGGACGACTGCTGACCTTCGACGCCGAAGGACACACCGCGTACAACCGGAGCGCATGCGTCAGCGCCCTGGTCAACGACTACCTCGCCACCCTGGCGCTGCCCGCGCGGGGCACCGTCTGCTCGGACGAGACACCTCCGCAACCGCCGGCCCTGCGCACCGAGAGGATCGAAGTCGACGAGACGCGCGATGTGATCCCGGCCCTGCGCTGAGCCACCGCGGCGCCGCGCCGGGCGCTGTCGCCCCGTCCCTCGTCCGGCGATCGCCCGGGTACGGATCGTCGAGCGGGGCTGGCCGCACGTGGGCCGCGGCCCCGCCTCGTGGGGGAACGCGGACTCAGCGGCGGCAGGGCATGTGCGGGCCGTGGCCGAGCACGTAGGACACCGACACGATCGCCGCGGTCCAGACGGCCACCCCGGCCCAGACCAGCCGCCCTTCCCCGCTCATGCCGGCCGCCACCACCAGGGCCAGCGCGGCGCAGAGCAGCGTGCCCATCACCGCCATCAGGCCGATCGGCGGCCGACGCTCGGCTCGCCGACCCGGTCGACCACGACTCCCGCCCCGCGATTCCTCCCGCAGGCCCGCGACCAGTTGGTCCCAGGCCGCCGTCTCCCGCACTGTCAGCCGTTCCCTCTCCATGCCACACCCCCGGACCCCACCCAGCACCGCGCTGGTCCTGCGCGGATACCCTGCCGGCCGCACCTCATGCGCGGCCCCGACCGCACCCGACCGGATCGCTCGGGGTGCTCTCGGGGTCGCCCGGGCGCAGGCTGGGTGAATGGCCGACCAGACGGAGATCGTCATCCATCCCGTTTCGCCGAGGGGCGGGCGGAAAGTCACGGTGCACGCGCTGGGTGTGGACGCGGACCTGGGCCGCGCACACTCCACGAGCGACGTCTCCGAATTCCTCCGGCGCGCCGGGCTGGAGGGCGTGGACCTGTCGGAGGAGGGACCGATCCGCTGGGAAGGCGGCGGCCCCGAAGTCTGGACGGCCGACACCTGACGGGGAGCGCGGGCCGGCCGGCACGTCGGGGCCGCCCAGGTCGTCTCTCGCGGCCCCGGCAAGATCCGAAAGAGACGGCCTAGGGCCGCTCGTGCCGGTCTACAGCCATTTGTTGCGCCGCAGGGCCCGGTACACGACGGCGCAGACGACGATGATCAGCACCCAGACGGCGGGGTAGCCGTACGGCGACGAGAGCTCGGGCATGTGGTCGAAGTTCATCCCGTACACACCGACGATCATGGTGGGGACGGCGATGAGGGCGGCCCATGCGCTGATGCGGCGCATGTCCGCGTTCTGCTGGACGCCGAGCTGGGCGATGCCGGCGCTGAGCATGCCGGTGATGAGTTCGTCGAAGGACAGGATCTGTTCCCTCACCCGCTGGTGGTGGTCGGCGACGTCCCGGAAGTACGTCGCCACCTCTTCGGGGACCTGCGCGCTGCCTTCGCTGAGGCGCCGCAGCGCCGGGGCCAGGGGCATGACGGCGCGTTTGAATTCGAGGAGTTCCCGCTTGAGCTGGTAGATCCGCCCGGCATCGACCGGGCGGTCCGGGGAGAAGACCTCGCTCTCCAGCGTGTCGACGTCACCGGCGAAGGAGTCGGCCACCTCCAGGTAGCGGTCGACGACCATGTCCGCGACCGCGTGCAGGACGGCAGCGGGGCCGCAGCCCAGTTGGCGCGGATCGTCCTGCAACTGTTGGCGTACGCCTTCCAGGGACGGGGCGCTCCCGTGGCGGACGGTGATCGCGTACCCGGGGCCGGCGAACACCATGATCTCGCCGGTGTCGACGATCTCGCTGGTCGCGGTGACCTTGTCGTGGTCGACGTAGACGATCGTCTTGAGCACCAGGAAGAGCATGTCTCCGTAGCGTTCCAGTTTGGGACGCTGGTGGGCATGGACGGCGTCCTCGACCGCGAGGGGGTGCAGGCCGAAGGCCTCGGCGACCTCCTGGAGCTGCTCCGCCGTGGGCTCGTACAGGCCGATCCAGGCGAACCGACCCGCCTGCGGGTCTATCCGCTCCATCACCTTGCCCAGGTTCACCTGACCGGGGATGCGGAGCCCGTCCTCGTAGAGGGCGCAGTCCACCACCGCCGACGGCAGGCCCGTACCGTCCTTGCCGTCCTGCTGCGCCGCCGCCATGTCGTGCCCCTTGTTCCGTCGTCCGCCGGGTAGGCGGGCAACCTACCCCCGGCCAACGACTTCTCACCCGGCGGCGCCTGTGACACAGGTCGGCCGGCGCGTCGACGGGTGCCGCACGGGGTCCGTACGCGTTGCGTACGCGTTGCGTACGGGCCGGCTCCTACTGCGGCTCGGTCGCGATCTGGATCAGGTTGCCGCAGGTGTCGTCGAAGACGGCGGTGGTGACCGGGCCCATCTCCACCGGCTCCTGTGTGAAGCGGACACCGAGGCCGCGCAGGCGCTCGTACTCGGCCCTGACGTCGTCGACGGCGAACTGGGCGAGCGGGATGCCGTCGCCCACGAGCGCGTCGCGGTACGGCTTGACGGCGGGGTGTCCGGCGGGCTCCAGGAGGAGCTCGGTACCGCCGGGCTCGTCGCGCGAGACGACGGTCAGCCACCGGTCCTTCTCCCCCACCGGGACGTCGTGCTTCTTCACGAAGCCGAGGATCTCGGTGTAGAAGGCCAGGGCCTTGGCCTGGTCGTCGACGAAGACGCTGGTCATGTGGATCTTCATGGGGTGTTCTCCTCCGGTCCGGATGCCTCTTGCACGGGCCGTCGCTCGGCGTGCGCGGGCCATCGCTCGGCGATCTGTCGCAAGGGGGCCGTGTTGGGCAAGTATCCACTTGCATATCAAGCGCGGGGCCGGACGCGTCCCACATCGGTGCAGGCTGGACCCCCGGACACGCGAGAGGGGGCGAGCACACGGCTCGCCCCCTGCCCTCCTTGCCCTCCTCGCCCTCCTTGTCCGCAGCGTGTCCCCTCTTCCCCGGACGGGGGACACAGGCTCAGCGGCGCGTCAGGTCGGGTTCGGGAACGCGTTCCCGGCGCTGCGCGGGCAGCGTCGCCGGTGGCGGAGGAACCTGGGCCGGAGTGCTCTGTCGGATGTCCTCTATGCCGGACCGCATCGCGGAACGGAGCCTGCGCGAGAGAGGTCGTTCCACGAACCGATGAATCAGCCAGGAGACGGCGAGCATCGCGGCGGTGACCGTGCCGACCAGCGCGTATGGGGGCATCTTGTCCCGGAAATGGTGGATCAGGGTGATACCCGCAGTCATGTGGATGATGTAGAGCGGGTAGGTGATCGCACCGACGGTGGACAGCCAGCGCCACTGGATGCGGTCGAGCAGGCCGAGCGCGATGGCGGCCATCGCCAGGAAACCGACGGCGATGACGAGCCGGGCCGGCCAGGCCGGCAGTTGTTCCGCCAGACGTGCGCCGAGATTGGTGACCATGCGGCCGCGCACGTAGTGCTGGGCCAGGAGGAACTGGCAGCCGACGATGGCCCAGAGCAGCCCGGAGGGCCGGAATCGCCGCATCAGGTAGAAGGCCACGCCCGCGATGAAGTACGGGGAGTACTGAGGGATCGCGAAGAAGTGCAGCAGCTTGAAATCGGTGGAGGGCGCCACGATGCCGGCAACCGTCCACAGCCCGATGAACATGACGCAATTGCGGTACGTGACCCCGACACGGATGACGAGCGCGAAGAGCGCGTAGAACTTGAGCTCTTCGAAGAGGGTCCAGTACGCGTGGTCGAGGTGCGGAACACCCATCCCGCCCTGGAACATCGTGAAATTGACCAGGATGTCGGCCCACTCGTCGATGCGCCACAGCTCGGGCAGCGTCCACAGCACCACGGTCGTGAAGGCGATGCCCGCCCAGTACGCGGGAAAGAGTCGCGAAATGCGCGAGGTGGCGAAGTCGCCGACCGTACGGCCCCAGGCGCTCATGCAGATGACGAAGCCGCTGACGATGAAGAAGATCTCGACGCCGAGCCAGCCGTAGAGTGCGAACGGGCGGAGCGCGGGGAAGAGGTGCTGTGTGCCACTGAGCCCCCAGGCGGTGCCCAGCGCCACGTAGTGGTACAGCACGACGACGAGCGCCGCAGTTATTCGTACCGCGTCGAGCGCGTAGAGCCTTACCGGCGCCCGGCTCGCTGTTCGTATCCCGGCCATTCGGCGGCCGCCTCCCCTGCAATTCTGTGAAACTGGTCAACGGGGACCGTACAGGCTCCTCACAGGAACAGAGGTAGCCGGCCCCGACCGACAGGGGCATGACAGTCACCGAGCGCCCGGAGGCGCAGTCCCGGCGGGGGCTCCGCCCGGGACGGCGCGACTATCCTGGCGGTATGGCATGCCGCATCAGTGAACTCGTCGTCGACGCGCACGACCCGGACCGTCTGGCCACGTTCTGGTGCGAGGTCCTCGGCTACGTCGAGCTGGGTCGAGAAGACGACGGCGGCATCGAAATCGGGCCGCCGGGGGTCGGATTCGGCGGAGCGCAGCCGACCCTCGTCTTCAACGCGGGCCGCGATCGCCGGCCCGGGAAGTTGCCCCTGCACATCGATGTAAACGCCACCGACCGCGACCAGGACGCCGAACTGGACAGGCTGCTCGCACTGGGGGCGGTGACCGTCGACATCGGCCAGACCGGGCAGGAGAGCTGGCACGTCCTGGCCGACCCCGAGGGCAACGAGTTCTGTCTCCTGCGTACTCGGCTGGAGCCTCTCTGACGTCCCGCCCGGCGCGCGCGGACCCGCCGTACGGGCCCGCTCCCACGGTCCGGCCTCAGGACCGGAGCCGCACGGACCCGGCCGCACGCCGTCGGGGCGATCAGCGCACGTGAGTCGTTTGCGGAGTGCCGACCACGTCGGCGCGCCCCCGTGCCGGCTCGAACCCCTTGGCGATGAGCCGGACGGCCAGCACCACCTCCCAGGCGAAGACCGGGACGGCCAAGGCCGACCCCGCAACCGATACCTGCTCGTAGGCCCCGAACATCACGGCCACCCCGGAGGCACATATCAGGGGGCCTCCGACCAGTCCGAGCACGGCGATGAACCGGGGCACGAGCCGGGAGCGGTACATCACGTACGCCAGGAGCGCCGTGTTCATGCCCAGGGCAATGTTCGGTCCGAGCAGGAACGTCCAGTCGTGCAGGGCGACGAGGGCCCGGTCGACGCCGGCCGCGCCCCCGACCCCCGCCGCTTCCTGCCGCAACGTCACGAGCGTGAGGACGCCGAGGACGCCGACCGTGATGACGACCGCCTCCAGGAGGCGGAGGCAGGCATAGCCGAGCGCCATCCCCTCGTGCCGCCTCCTGATGACGGGGAACAGCACCGCTCCGGTGCCGATGACGGCGGCCACGAGGACCAGTTCGCACAGTGCCCCGCGGAGCGCCGAGGTGGCGGCGCCGGGGCCGAGGGCTCCCGGCGCCGCGTCCAGGAGGGGTTGGTAGAGGGCCAGCCCTCCGATCGCGGCGATCTCGGTCACCAGGAACAGCACACCCGCGGCCACCGCGGTCCTTCTGTCTGAGCTCATCTTCGGTCCTTTCGACCCAGAGGTGTACGCCGTACACCTCGCGGTCACGGTAGGTGTACGACGTACACTCGTCAAGTGGGGATGCGGACTTGACGCGATCGCCGAGCACCGAGCACCGAGCACCGAGCACCGAGCACCGAGCACGCGAACGCCCGAACGCGAGGAGAGACGAGATGGCACAGCAACCCGAGGCCGGGCGCCGCGCACCGCTCAACAGGGAGCGCGTACTGCGGGCGGCCATCGCGCTCGCGGACGAGGGCGGTGTCGAGTCGCTCAGCATGCGCAAACTCGCCCAGGAGCTGGGGGTCGTACCGATGGCCCTCTACAAGCACGTGCCCAACAAGGAGCGGCTCCTGGACGGCATGGTCGACACGGTCGTGGCCCGGATCGACTTCCCCGCGAGCGGTTCCGGCTGGAAGGACGCGGTCCGCGGGCGAGTGCTGTCGGCCCGCCGCGTGCTCGTGCGGCACCGCTGGGCGGCGCGGGTCATCGAGTCGCGGACCGGGCCGACCCCCGCCGTGCTGGAGTATCTGGATGCGATGATCGGGACGTTCCGTGACGGCGGGTTCTCCGTCGACCTCACCCATCACGCGATGCACGCGATGGGCAGCCGGCTGCTGGGTTTCAGTCAGGAGCTGTTCGAAGGCTCCGGGAGCGCCGACCCGAACGGCGGGACCGACCCGAGCGGCGCGGCAGAGACGAACGATGGGGCCGAGGCGCTCGCGGAGGCGGGGGCGGCGATGGCGGCGAAGTACCCGCGGATCGCCGAGCTGGCCGCAGGAGTGGCCCATGACGCCGAGTCGGTCGCCGGCGACCGGGGCTGCGACGACCAGTTCGAGTTCGAGTTCGCGCTGGACCTCCTCCTGGACGGCCTGGAGAAGCTCCACGAGCAGGGGTGGACCTCCGCCGGATCGACCGGGAGCGCGGCCACCTGATGCACTGCGGCCGGTGGCAGCCGCAGCCGGCACCGTCTCCCCCGGCGCCGGCCCCGGCTTCGTCGGTCAGCGGCGGGCGTGCGGGAAGCTCACGTTCTGGAGCGTGAACTGGTTCTTCGCGTCGGTCAGGTTCTTGTTGAGGTACGGCGAGTAGGTCTGGACGCTGACCGTCTTCGCCGTCGGGTTGAATTCGAGGATCCGGAGGTAGCTGTTCGGGCCGAGCGCGCCGGGGTTCTGGTAGTCGGCCTGGATCTGGTGGACGGTGTTTCCGCCCACCCCCTTCTCCACGATCACTCCCTGGTTGACGTAGTGCCCGGAGAACACCATGGACACGTTGGGGTGTCGGCTGACCATCTTGTTCCAGAGCTTCTGGCCGACGGAGTCCTTCGTCGCGCCGTTCTGGTAGGCATGGGTCACGACCATGACCTGACGGTCCGGGTGGTCGGAGATCACCTTGTTGCCCCAGGCGATCTCGTCGTCGGTGGGTGCGTACTTCAGCGCGAGGATCAGCCAGTTCGTGCCTCCGGCCGAGAACACGTGGAAGCTGTTGTCGTTCTGCGCGGCCGGATAGCTGCCGCCGAAGGACGGAAGGGTCGCGAAGGCGCTGCGCGGGAAGTGGCGGTTGAACGCCGCCGCGTCCCGTACCACGACCGGATTCTGGCCCTTGGGCATCGCGTCCATGTCGTGGTTGCCCACCGCGAGGATGTACGGGGTCGCGCCGTTCAACTGGCCCAACGCGTCGGTCGCGTTGGCCCATTGGGAGGGCCGGTCGGAGTCGTCGACGATGTCGCCTTCGTGGATCGCGTACTTGATGTTCCGCGCGACCGTGTTCTCCTTGATCCATTTGCCTTGAGCGTTGAAGGCCTGCGGGAAACTCTCCGCCGAGTACTGCGTGTCGGGGAGGACCACGAGGCTGAACCTCTCCAACGCCTGTGCCTGCGGCGCGGATTGGTCGGGTGCGGATCGGTCGGTTGCGGATCGGCCGGTTGCGGATCGGCCGGCGGCTGTTGCGGGGAGCGCTACGAGGCTGACCGACAAGGCAGCCGCGACAACGCCGAGTACCCGTGCCCTGAAACGCGTCATCACCATCTCCGTAGACGTCGAACGGGCGATCGCCCTCACGATGGCAAGGGCGTCCGGCCGTCAGGTGTCGGGAGGGAAGTCGGGGATGAACGGCTCGCGGCGAACGAGTAGGGGCGGCCCCGAAAAGGATGAATGCCCGTCAGCACCGTCGCTGGTGCAGGGCGTTCGGGAGGCGACAGCGGGGTCATTTCGGAAGACCGCGAGGACGATGCCCCTCGCCGTCAGGACGGGGGCAGGTCCGCAGGGCGCGTTGCCGGTGACCGCCTCGCAGGTCACCGAGGCCATGCCTCGGCGCGGGCCTCGGGGGCGGACTTCAGGTCGCGCAGCCATGCTTCGAGACCCTCGCGCAGGATCCTGGTGGCGGTGGGAACGTCGGCCTCGACCTGGGCGCCGGTGTGGGTCTCCTCGGTGCTCACCCGGACGCCGCCTTCGACCTTGGTGAAGTTCCATACGTGGATGCCGTCGATGCGCAGCTCTTCGCCGATGGCGGGACCGGTCCAACGGATGCAGGCGCCGTGCTTGAGCTGCCGGACGGTGGAGGTGATCTCCAGACTCGTGGCGGGAGTCGAGGGGTTGGGGGGTACCGGAACCGTCCATCGGAATGCCGAACCGCTGCGCAGGGGGCCGTGTTCCAGGCGCTCCGCGGTCTCGACGGGGCTCTGCCGGCGCGGCCGGCGTTGCACGTCGGTCTGGACCTTCCAGACGGTGTGCAGCGGGGCGTTGATCACGATGTCGGTGCGGTGGCGCACGAGGGCGTCGGGGTCGACACCCTCGCCGCGGCAAGCGAGGGACGCACCGGCGTGGGAGGCGCGGGGGCCGGCGGCGCCGGCGGGTTCGGCAGCGGCCCCGAGAAAGCCGAGGACGAGCGGGACGGCTAAGAACGTGGCGCGGACGCCGGTTCCACGAAGGCCGGACATGGTGGTCTGCCGACACCCGCCCTCCGCGAAGCCTCCGCCGCCGGCGCCGACCTTGCCGGGCCGGCCCACGTCCTGCGCGGCTGGGTCCTGGCGGACCCTCAGCGGTACTTCCTCGCCTGCGGAACCCCCGTGCCCGGCTGCGAAGCCCCCGCGGACACCCTGACGATCCACTCCGAGATCATGACGACGCTGCTCGACGCGTGTACGGCGCTCCCCGCGGCAACGCCGCGACACCCTTCGGCACTTACCTGGAGGACGACCGGAACTGGGCCGCCGACAACCCCGCCCCACCTGAGGTCCTCCACCGGTTCCTGACGTTCTGGACCCGGCTGCACGGCGTCCTGTCGTTGGAGCTCGCCGGCCACTTCGCCGGCATGGACCTCGACCCGGCCCTGCTCTTCGTGGCGGAACTGGAAGACCTGTTGGCACCCCGCCCCTGAACCCCCGGCCCCGCCCCTGGCGGGCGAAAGGGCAGCTGTCTGCACGCTCGGACCGCCACCTATGCTGCCGGGATGATCAAGCCGATTGAACTCGTCATATTCGACTGCGACGGTGTACTGGTCGACAGCGAACGCATCGCGGCCCGCGTCCAGGTCGCCCTGGGCGCGGAGTTGGGCTGGCCCCTCACCCGGGAAGAGGTCGTCGACCGGTTCATCGGCCGATCGCACGCCTCGATTCGCGAGCTGGTCGCCGCCCGGCTCGGCGAGGAGACGGCCGCGATGTGGTCGGACCGGTTCGAGCAGCTGCATCGCGAAGCCGTGGACGCCGACCTCGCTCCCGTGGAGGGACTGCCCGAGGCACTCGACGCGATCACCTTGCCGACGTGTGTGGCCTCCAGCGGATCCCACGACAAGATGCGCCACACCCTGGGCCGTACCGGCCTGTACGAGCGCTTCGCGGGCCGTATCTACAGCGCCGCCGAAGTCGCCCGCGGCAAACCCGCCCCCGACTTGTTCCTCCACGCCGCCCGGCACTTGGGCGTGGATCCCGCTGCCTGCGTGGTGGTCGAGGACAGCCGCCCCGGTGTCCAGGCCGCGCGCGCGGCCGGCATGCGCGCCTTCGGTTACGCCGGCGGCCTGACACCGGACGAGAGGCTCGAAGGTCCCGCCACCACCGTCTTCCACGACATGCGCGAACTCCCCGCCCTGATCGCCGGGCTGTCGGCCACGGCCACGGCCACGGCTACGGCTACGGCTACGGCCCCGGCTACGGCTACGGCTACGGCGTAATCGCGCCGGCCGGGCTCACCGGGCTCACCGGACTGACCGTGAAGCGGTTCGAGCAGACCTGGAAGGGGACCTTGAGGAGGACCGCGTCCTTGGAGGCCGGCGGGTAGACCTTCAGGAACGCTCCCTTGGGCAGACACGGGCCGCCGATCGGCCCGTTCGTCGTGTGGAGGACGGCCGTGGCGCTGCGTCCGGGCGCGAGGGAGACGGCGGCGGGTACCTGTCCGTCCCGGTCCGCCGGCTTCCCGATCTGCTTCTGCTCCTTGTTCAGGACGCTGACGCCCGGGTATCCGAGCAGGGTGCACGGGCGGTCGCCGGTGTTGGTGAAGCGCAGCGGTACGTACAGCTGGCCGGCTCCGACGTCCGGCGGCCCGGCGGACACGTTCAGGTTCGTCGACGCGCAGGTGCTCTCCCCTACGGGCCTCTCGGCGCCGGCCGCCGGACCGACGGTCACCAGCGTGGCTCCGACGGCCACGGCCAGCAGGGCAGGGATCGCCGTGCGTGCGGAGGTCACCATGATTCACCCCGATCGTTCGGCCGGCGCGGGCGCCGGCACGGTTGTTGACGTCCGTCCCGCCTACCCGTGCGCCGGCCCTCGATGCGTGGTGGGCGTCAGGAACTACGTCGCGGTGAATGGCTGTCGGAGGTCCTGGACAGGACCTGGCACAGCGCCCACACGCTCAGACCGAACATCAGCACGCCCAGGGGTACGTGCAGCGTCGGCTCGTGCGCGATACCGAGGACGACCTGCACGGAGGCGAGTGCGAGGAAGCCGGATGCGTACAGGATGGGGCGGGGCTTCCCGCCGCCCGGCCGCCACGCCAGGATCGCGGCGAGCAGGTACAGCATCGACGCCCCGTACATCACGCGCGCTCCGACGCCGTGCAGCACCTCGCCGTACGACGAGGACAGCAGAAGGCCGGCGGTGGCCGCCTGGAAGAAGATGGCCACGGTCTGCAGCGCCACGGCAACCTGCGAGAACGTGGGCCTGCCCCTGCCCGGAACCGCCGGCGTCCGGGTGGCCGTCTGGTGGGAGGCCGTCGTCTGGAGGGTCGTCGGGGTGGTCGTCGTCCGCCTGGCCATGATGTGGTCCCCCTCTTCTGCCTCGCGGCAGTGGATCAGTAGTGTCTGCATCACCCGACGACGCAGGCCCGCGAAATGTGAGGCGAGGCGCCGAACTCGCGGGCCGGCGGGGCGATTCACCGACGGCAAACAGCGGAATCGAACGAGGAGAACCAGGGAGTGGTCGCGAGCATGAGCACCGGCGCCGAGCCGGGCCGGGGCCGGTCCGAACCGCATCCGGGCGGGCCCGAATCGTCTCCGGGCGGGCCCGAATCGTCTCCGGGCGTGATCGTCGACGAGCGGCGTCGACTGATCAATGTCGCCTACAGGTTGCTCGGTTCGTCGGCCGAGGCAGAGGACGCCGTCCAAGAGGCCTACACCCGCTGGTTCGCGCTGTCACGGCAGCAGCAGGAGGCCGTCGCGTCGCCCGGGGCCTGGCTGACGACGGTGGCCGGACGCATCTGTCTGGACGTGCTCGGTTCGGCGCGGGCCCGGCGCGAGCGTTACGTCGGCCCGTGGATACCCGAGCCGCTGCCCGACCGCAGGGAGTGGATCGGCGGCCGCGCGGGCGGTGGAGCCGAACCGGCCGACCCCGCCGACCAGATCGTCCTGGACGAGTCGGTGGACATGGCCTTCCTCGTCGTACTGGAGTCGATGACGCCCGCGGAACGTGTGGCGTTCATCCTGCACGACGTCTTCCGCTACCCCTTCGCCGAGATCGCCGCGATCGTCGGCCGGACGCCTGCGGCCTGCCGACAGTTGGCGTCCTCGGGCCGTCGGCGCGTCCGTGCCGCGCGGACCCCGGCGCCTCCGGCGGCCGGGCAGGTCGGTCTCGTACGGCGGTTCAAGGAGGCATGGGAGTCCAAGGACATCGAGGCCCTCGTCGCCCTCCTCGATCCCGACGCCACGATGACGGCCGATGGCGGCGGCCTCGTCGGAACGGTCCTGCGCCCGGTCGAAGGCGGCAAGAGCATCGCCCAGTACCTGCTCCACATCGCCGGCAAGGCCCCCGGGCTGGTGCTCCTGGAGCGAACGGTCAACGGCCGACCCGGCCTGGTCGCCGAGCACACCGGCGTCCCCGTGACCGTGGCCGCGTTCGACATCACCGACGGCAGCATCAGTCGCATCTGGGCGGTCCGCAACCCTGAGAAGCTCCGCGCGTGGACGTAGCCCCCCTCCCCCACGCAGGCCGGTCGGGGGGTTGCGGGAAACGTACGCGGGCCAGGCCGGCTCAGGGGCGCCGCGGCCGGACGGCGCGCCGTCTTCGGCGCGCCGTCTTGTTCACACGGAACGGGAGAGCTGCTCGCGCACCCATCGAGGGTCGGGGTTGACGTGGGGCCGGCCCGCCACGACGACGGTCGGTACGGTCTCGTTACCGTCGTTGGCCGCCCTGACCGCAGCCGCGCCTTCCGCGTCCCGCCAGATGTCGACCCAGTGCAACCGGCCGGCGTCACGCCCCAGGCGGATGCGCAGGCGGATGCAGTACTTGCAGCCAGAGCGCCAGAAGACGATCGGCCGGCCGTCGACCGCGCTGCGGCGTTCCGCTTCCCGTGCGCTGATCGACCTCGGGAAGACCAGGGGCGAGTGCATGCCCGCGAGCAGGACGAACACCAACAGAAGGACCGCGGCCACCACGGGAGTTCCGCGGACGAACACCCCGGCCGCGAGGAGTGCACCGCACAGGAGGAACATCGTCGACAAGCCCCAAGCGCGCGTCATGCGGTAGAGCCTACTGAACGCCCGCTCCCGCGAAGGCTGCGCATGGTCGCACGAGCCTGCTCGGAGGGATCTTGGCAGAGATCGCGGAGGGTGAGAGTCTGGTGATCATGAAGCTCCTCATCATCGGTGGGACCGTTTTCCTCGGCCGTGCGCTCGTCGACGAGGCCCTTCGGCGCGGCGGTGAGGTGACGTTGTTCAACCGCGGGCGGTCGGGCCCGCCTCCCGGCGGCGTCGAGGTGGTCCAGGGCGACCGCGAGGACGAGGACGCGCTGCGGGCGCTGACGGAAGGGCGGACCTGGGACTGGGTGATCGACACCTGCGGGTTCGAGCCCCGGACGGTGCGGCGTTCGGTGCGGGCGCTGGCCGGGCACGTGGGAGCGTACGCGTTCGTCTCGTCCTTCCATGCCTACGCGGACTGGCCCGCCAAGGCGGTGGACGAGTCCCTCCCCCGCCACGCCTGCGCCCCGGACGCCGCTCCGGACGACGTGCCGTACAACGCGCTCAAGGCCGGATGTGAGCGGGCGGTCGAGGAAGGGTTCCCCGGGCACTCCTTGATCGTCAATCCCGGCATCATCGTCGGTCCTGGCGAGAACGTCGGACGCCTCCCGTGGTGGTTGGAGACCATCGCACGGGGAGGCCGCGTACTGGCTCCCGGTACCCCGGACCGTGCCATGCAGTTGATCGACGCCCGCGACATCGCCCACTTCGTGCTCGACCGGCTCGCCGAGGGAGGCTCCGGCCGGTACCTGACCACGGGCGTGCCGGGGAACACCACCATGGGCGAACTGCTGCGCGCCTGTGTCGTCGCCACCGGCGCCGACACCGAACTCGTGTGGGCCGACGAGCGGTTCCTCCGGGATCACGACGTGGCCCCGTGGACCGAGGTTCCGCTGTGGGTGCCGGACGATCCCGAGCTCTCCGGCGCCTGGACCGCGTCCTCGGCCAAGGCGCTGGCCGCCGGTCTGCGGTGCCGCCCGATCGCCGAGACCGTCGCGGACACCTGGCGGGCGCTCGCCGACGGCGGGTACCCGCGGCCCAAGTACCTTCAGGGGAAGACCCCCGTCGGCATGACCGAGGAGAAGCAGGACGCGGTCCTCGCCGCGTGGGATGCCCGCGGCGCGCAGGCCGGTTCGGACGCCGGTACGGAAGCCGGTACGCAGGTCTGAGGCGTCACCGCCCCTGGCGGGCGGCCACGGGAACCCCTGACCGCCACGTCCGGGCCGGCTTCAGTCGGTCCGGTGGGGCAGTGCGAACGTCCTGCGACGCCCGGCCGCCCGATCCGTCCCACGGGTCAGTGGTGCCGGGCCATGTGGGCGAGGGTCTGTTCGGCGCTGTCGGGGGCAAAAGCGCCGTCGATGCCTTCGGCGGCCCCTTCGGCGGCTTCGATGGAGCGCGGCAGGAGGATCTTCTCGTACGCGGTGACGGCCTGGTCGATGGTGGGGTGCTCGACGATGGCCTGGGCGAGGTCGGCTCCGTCGAGCATGGCGAGGTTGGCGCCCATGCCGGAGAAGGGGGACATGAGGTGTGCGGCGTCGCCGAGGAGGGTGAGACCGGGGGTGGGGGTCCAGGTGTGCGGGACGGGCAGGGCGTACAACGGACGGTTGGTGTAGCCGCTGTCGGTGCGGGTGATGAAGCCCAGGAGGTCGGGGCTCCAGCCGCTGAACCGGTCGAGCAGGGCGCCGCGTACGGCCGTCGTGTCGGTCAGGTCCAGGCCGGCGTGCCGGTGCCAGTCCTCGCCGGTGCGTAGGCCGATGTAGACGCGGATGTGGCCGCCACTGTTGCGCTGGGCGACGAATCCACGGTTGTCGTCCAGGGCCATCATGGTGCCGTTGCCGGTGAGTTCGGCGAGGGCGGGGTGGCGGATGTCGGCGTCGTCCAGGCCCGTTTCGACGAAGGTGACGCCGGTGTAGACGGGTGTCGCGTCGGACAGGAGGCGCCGGACCCTGGACCAGGCGCCGTCGGCGCCGATGACGAGGTCGACATCGACGGGGGTGTGGTCGGTGGTGTCGTCGGCGAAGTGCAGGCGGTGGGTGCCATCGTCGCGGGGTTCGACGCGAGTGAGTTGGTGTCCCCAGCGCACGGCGGTCGGATCGAGCGAGTCGAGGAGGAGGTCGCGCAACTGACCGCGGTCGATCTCGGGGTTGCCCTCGGCCGCATCGGCCTCGGTCGGTAGCGCGTCGAACAGAACGTGTCCGTCGCGACCGACCAGGCGCATTTGTTGGCCTTCGGGACGGGCGAGGGCGAGGAACTCGTCCAGCAGTCCGGCCCGGTGCAGTGCGTGCCGGCCGGAGTGGGGGTGCATGTCGAGGGTGCCGCCCTGGTCACGGGCGGCGCGGGAGGCGTCCCGCTCGTAGAGCGTCGCGGCGATGCCGTGCCGGCGCAGGATGCGGGCGCAGATCAGGCCTCCGGGGCCGGCGCCGATGATCGCGATTCGGGGTGTGGGGGTGCCGGCGTGCGTACGGGTGCGGCTGGTGCTCATGGTGGTGCTCCGTTCAGGGCCGTGCCGTGCCGTTCCGTGCAGCGCTTCGCTGCCGCGGGACCGGCGCGGGTCGAGGGAAGAGCCGGGAAGAGCCGACCCGGGCAGCGCCTCAAGGTCGCCTCATGGCCACCGCTCCAGGGGCTACCGCTCCAGAAAAGCACAGCGACTCCACAAGTGCAACGGTTCCACTTTCACACCTGCTCAACAAAGGCGTAGGCTTCTCCTGTGAACGACACCGACCCGAGCCTCCCGTCGGCACCGCTGGGGCGCCGGGAGCGCAAGAAGGCGGCCACCCGGCAAGCCATCGCCGATGCCGCACTGCGCCTGTTCCTGGAGCGCGGATACGACGCGGTCGGCATCCGCGAGATCGCGGACGCCGCCGACGTGTCCACCACCACGCTGTTCAAGCACTTCCCGGTCAAGGAGGCCCTCGTCTTCGACGAGGACTCCGAGCGCGAAGCCCGACTGCTCGCCGCCGTACGCGAACGATCGCCGGGCCGGTCCATCCCCTCGGCGCTACGCGAGCACGCCCTGTCCCACCGCCTGGCGGCCGCCGATGGCGACGCCCGCTTCACCGGCTTCTTCGAGCTGGTGAACGGCACTCCGGCCCTGCTCGACTACCTCCAGAGCATGTGGCTGCGCCACACGTCCGCTCTCGCGCAGGTCATCGCGGAGGAGAGCGGCCTTCCCGCCGACGACCCCGGCTGCGCCGCCCTGGCCCACTTCGCCCTCGAAGCACCCCGCGTCGCACGCGGTCAAGACGATGCCCGCGAGGCCCTCACCCGAGCCTTCGACCTGCTGGAGTACGGCTGGTCCGATCGGTCGGGCCCCCGACGATGAACCTCGGGCACCGGGGGACGTTGCTGCGGGACGGGGCGGGATGACCGTCCAGCATGTAGTCCAGCCGGGCTTCGGGCCCGCGCTCAGGCGGGCAGGGAAGCCAGCCAGGTGGTCAGGAGCGCGCTGACCTCCTCGTGACGCTCCTGCTGGATCCAGTGGCCGCAGCCCTCGAGGATGTGTGAGGAGACCAGACCGGGCAGGGTGGTGGGGTACGCCCGGATCGCTTCGGCCATCCAGGTCGTGGAGGCGTCCAGCGCCCCGCCGAGGAACAGGGCCGGCACGGTGATGGGTTTGCCGTGGAAGTCGGCGAGGTCCGCCCAGTCCCGGTCCATGTTCCGGTACCGGTTGAGCGCTCCGCCGAGTCCGGTCCGCTCGAACTCCCCGGCGTAGAAGTCCAGGTCGTCCTCCCCGAGCCACGCGGGCAGCCGGCCGGCGGGGAACCGCTCACGGAGCGTCCGACCGCGGCCGAGGAAGTGCGGGTCCGGGGCGCCGGGTGCGGGCATGGTCTCGGCGGAGAAGGCGGCGTAGAAGCCCGCGAGCCAGCCGCGGACGTCGGGTTCGATCTCGGCTTCGGCCCGACCGGGCTCCTGGAAGTAGGAGACGTAGAGCTCCTCGTCCCCGCCCATCCCCGCGAAGACCTCGCTGGGCCGCGGACCGCCCGGCGGCGCGTAGGGAACGCTCAGCAGTCCGACGGCGCGGAAGACGCCCGGCCTGAGGAGCGCGGAGTTCGCGGCGATGGTCGAGCCCCAGTCGTGCCCGACGATCACCGCGGTCTCCTCACCGAGTGCTCGCACGACCGCGACGTTGTCCTCGATCAGGTCGAGCATCCGGTACGCGGTCGCGTCCTGGGGCCTGGAAGAACGCCCGTAGCCGCGAACGTCCATGGCGACCGCGCGGTATCCGGCCGCGGCCAGCACCGGCAGTTGGTGGCGCCAGGAGTACCAGGACTCCGGAAAGCCGTGCACCAGCAACACCAGCGGCCCGACGCCCTGCTCGACCAGGTGGATCCTGCCGGCGGGTGAGGCGACCACACGGTGGGTGGCACGCACGACCTGATCGGACGTCGAGTGGTCGGGCCTCGCCTGGTCGGGCCTCGCCTGGTCGGGCTGCGGCTGGTCGGGCTGCGACATGGGGTCCTCCGGAGCTGTCGATCGGTCGGCCTGCGGCGTGTGCGCCCCCGCCCTGTACGGGTTGCTCGCGGCGCGGGGCCCAGGACGATCATGCGTCGTCCATCGAGGCCGCCGCGACTCCTGTTGCCGACTCGGCAAACCGGGTCGTGGAGGACCCGTACCGGCTGCTGCGCCCTGGCGGCACGCTGCTCGCCGGCCATCTGATGCTCTGCCCGTTGCCCGCGGTGACCCGCCGCCTCGCCGACGCCGCCCGCCGGCGCACCCGTCACCTCGGGGAGAGCACGCTGTGCGTGAAGTACCCCTGGGCCACCCTTCGGAGGTTCCGCCGGCCACGGGGCGGTCCCGCGGCCGGCGGGCCCCCTCCGTGGCTCGCCCGTTCCCGGCTACGCGGTGCCCGCCATGCTGGCGAACACGACCACGTTGCTGTCGTAGTAGTGCTTCTTGGGATCGAAGTCACCGCCGCAGGTGACCAGTCGAAGGCCCGCGTGGTCGAGGTTCTTGTAGACCTCGACCGTGGGGAACTTGGCCTTCGGGTACTCGGCGACCCGGTCCACCTTGAACGTGACCGTCTTGTTGTCCCGCCGGGCCACCTTGATGGTGTCACCGGCCTTCATCGTCTTCAGCTTCTCGAACACGGCCGACGCGCCGTTCCAGGTGACGTGGCCGGCGATCACGGCCGGCCCTTGGGAGCCGGGGGTCGGACCGGGCTCGTACCAGCCCGCGAGGTCGGGGTCCTTGGGGGTCTCCATGGTCCCGTCCGCCTTCTGACGGAGCGTCTCCAGGGAACTGGAGAGGCCCAGGGACGGGATCGTGATCTTCTGCGGCTCCGAGCGCGCGAGGGCGGGTTTGGCCCCGGCCGCACCCGTACCGTGCTGCGTCCCGCCCGCGGGCGTCGTGGGGTGGCCGCCGGAAGAGGGCTTCCCGGACGGCGCGCCTCCGACGGCGGCTCCGGCCGGAGCCCCGCCCTGCGGGGCCTGACCCTGCTGGGCCTGCCCCGCGGGGGCCGGGGGCGCCGCCGTGTCCCCGCCGCCACACCCAGCGAGGAACAGGGTGGCGAGCGCGGCGGCGGCCAGGGGGACCGCGGTCCTGCGGCGGCGACGCCGCGCGGTGGCCGTGGCGGGTACGCGGACCTCGGCGGGCTTCACGCGGCCTTCCCGGTGTTCTCCGTACGGACCGGGACCGGGACCGGGGCGGTGCGCCTGCGCTTGATGACCGCCGCACCGGCCATCGCCGCGGCCGCGGCGAGCGCCGCACCGGTCATCGTCGTGGTCGGCGCCGCCGCGTGCTGCGGGGCGCCGCCGCCGGTTTCGATGCCGCCGACCGGAATGGCCCCCACGGACGCGCCCTTGACCTCTCCGCAGTTGGTCGGGGCCGTCGCCTCCTGGGGCAACTTCGGGTCGAGCTCGCTCTTGCCGGCCCCGTCGAAGTCGTACTTGTCGTCGTTGTTGCGGTCGATGCCGTGCTGCACGACGTGCAGGTCCTTGATGTGGTCGACCACGTCCTGCCCGACGGTGATCGTCCGGTTGTAGGAGAGCTTGCCCAGGTTGTCGGCGACGGGCATGCGCTCCACCGCGAGACCACTGGTCGCCTTGGTGTCCCCGGACGTGGTGAGCGAGATGTTGATGTCGCCGTAGTCCACGGTGGCCTCGGTGTTGCTGAGGATTCCGTCGCCGTCGGTGTCGTCACTGGCGTCCGGGCAGTGGAAGTCGTGCCCCTTGGTGGATCCGTGCAGGTGTTGGGCCGACGGCTGCCCGGGCACCATGCCCTCGGACTCTATCCGCACGGTGAGTTGGTTGCCCTTGAGGCTGAGCATGACGGTGCCTCGGGAACCGGACTCGTTCAGCTGTGCCAGGTCGATCTGGTACGCCTTACCGCCCTGCGCAAGAGCCGGGCCGGAGAGCCCCAGGGTCAGGAAGACGGCGGCGGGCACGGTGGCGAGCACCACGAGGCGACCGGTTCGCTTGACTATCACATTCGCTCCTGCTCCGTGTATTCCCGTAGGGGAATCGCAGATCGTACGGGGATGGAATGATCCCCCGGAAAGGGTCTCGCTGCTTCTTCGGGGCCCCAACGCCCTTGGATTGGTGCTTGGTTGAAGAATCTTTCGAAAGTTCGGCGGTCCGCACCCCGACCAGCGAAAAGGTCTCTGGAAATCGGATCCGGCGACACCGCGTTTCCTCCGCGTAGGAATGACGGGGCGTGCGCTTCTGCCATGAGTGCGGGAACACCCGAAGGCGTCGCGAGGCGTCTCGCGCCGTCCCACGGCGTGCGCTGTGGGAAACGCGCCGTCCGCTGTGGTGCGACCGCTGCTATGCGACCGCCCTCGGCGCGGCCGAAAGCGGCCCACCGATCATCCAGATGCGTGACATCTCGTCCGCCACGACCGGGGAGCCCGCGGCCTCGCACAGCATTTCCGAGAGCACCAGGATCCCGTGGGCGGTGCGCCTCGGCTCCCGGTTCCGGTGCAGCCAGACGACCGCGTTGTTCATGGGGCGGCGCCCCAGGGCGAGGCCGGTTCGCTGCACGTCCGCCGCCGCCTCCAGAGCCGAACGCCCTCCGCCGAACGGCAGGGCTTCCGCTCGGCGGATGCCGGGTGGCGCGACCGAGTCGCGCACGTGACGGAAATGCCCTTCGGGCGGGGCCTGACCGTTCTCGTATGTATTGCGGAATCCGACGATGCGAAGTCCCGCGTTCTGTGCCCGGAGTTCGAGGTAGAGCTCGATGAACAAGCCTCTCAGCTGAATGCGCACGGGGAGGTAACGCATCCTCCCTTCGCCGTGCCCCGCCCGCCTGGTGAATCCATCCGCCTTCGCCGCTCGGGACCGAATGGTCAAGGCGAGGAGGCGGTAGGCATCCACCGATGCGCTCTCCACGGAGAACGACACGGGTTTCAACATGGCGGCACACATCAGGTCGCGGCACCGAAACTCGGATTCCCCGAAGGGAAGTCGACCGCAATCGGTTCGATCCTGCCGCACTCACGCACGAAACATCCACCGCCTTCGACGCAATCCCGGTCGTCGACGGCTGGAATCATCCGCGTCGCCGGGCCTGGTTCAGTCCGGTCCTTTGTAGTCGTTCGTGACACGGCGGTGCCAATACTTGGCCTCTGATGCCAAAAACTCATCGCGTGATCCCACGTCGACGGGTGGCCGGGCGACGGTGGCCGATGAGGCCGGCACGCGGCGAGCGGCGGTGGCCGATGAGGCCACCCGCGATCGCCGACGGCGGGTGCGAAGGGCCGGACGCGCCCACTTGCCCTGCGCGCTCCACCCGCGACGTATGATCGAGCAATGTCTGACACGACCGAGACCACGCCCGGCTGGCTGACCGCGGACGAACTGGAGACGGCTCGCGCGCGCATGCCGATCCTGTACGTGGACGCCGTGCCCGTGCGCGTGGACGACAGCGGCGAAGTCACCAGCATCGGACTGCTGCTGCGCATCGGTCCGGACGGAACGGTCAGCCGGACCCTGGTGTCCGGTCGCGTCCTGCACCACGAGCGGGTCCGCGACGCGTTGCTGCGCCACCTGGAGAAGGACCTCGGCCCGGTGGCCCTGCCCCGCGTCCCCGCCTCGCCGCAGCCCTTCACCGTCGCCGAGTACTTCCCGACGGCCGGTGTCACCTCGTACCACGACCCGCGCCAGCACGCGGTGTCCCTCGCCTACATCGTGCCGGTGGCCGGCGACTGCCGACCCCGGCAGGACGCGCTGGACCTGGTCTGGTTCAGCCCTCGGGAGGCGGCCTCGCAGGCCGTGCAGAGCGAGATGCCGGGCGGGCACGAAGTACTGCTGAAGCAGGCGCTCGCGCACGTGGGGCTCGTCTACTGAGGGATCGGCTCCCATCGTCCGCCGTCAGCCGCCGAGTTGTGCCGGTGCGCGCCCCCGGTTCGCCGCGGGCGCGACAAAGTCCCCGGCCATCATCCCGTCGTACGGCTCCCCCGCTGTGGCAAGTGGACGCGCCACCAGTGCCCGGAAGGGGCCCGGGCGCCCCCGGCGCTCCGGGATCGCGGGCCCCGTCTCCTGGAGCCTCCGCCTTCCAGGCCCAGCCGACACGGCTTTGAGCTGCGCGGATGCCGACCCGTTCGCCGACAAGATGCCGAGTCGCCGGCGTGTGACTAGCCTTTGTTGATGAGAGCCGCAACTGCGGGGAGCATTCTCGACCCACAGTGGTGCGCCACAGCGCGAGGCTTGATCAAGCGCCCCGGTCCAAAAGATCCGCGACCCGATGAGGACGCGTTGACAGTGGGGACGCCATCGCATTCATGTGGCCATCTGCGCGAGCCGCGCGCATCCTCCGCGCGCGACGGCATTCGGCTCCGTGTCGCCGTGAGTGGCACACAAGAGAAGGGGAAAACCACCATGCAAGGACTGAGAGTGAAGCGGCTCTTCGCCATTTCGGCAGCCGGCGTTCTGATGGCCGGTGGCGCCGCCCTCGGGGCAGCCGGTACGGCCTCGGCGGCAGCCCCCACCCACTCCGTCACCTCGGTGAGCCACGGTGGCGGCTGGGACGACGATGACGACCACGGGTACAACCACGGCTGGTACGACGACGATGACGACTGGGGCGGATGGGGCGGAGGTTACGGCGACGACTGCTGACCAGGCATGACAGACCCGGTCTGGCGGTCCACGGCGCCACGCGCGCCTCGCATCGGCAGGCCGTGGTCGGCCATCCCCCGTGGACGGGGTTCCCGCACCGGCCCAGCGACTGGGCCGGTGCGGGAGCCAGTGGCGGCCGACCCGATCTCGCTTCGGGATCGGCGCCCCCGCCCCGGTCCGTCCGTCGAGACGGCGACCGGTCACGGCGGGGGTGCGGGTGGCGCTAGTTGCCGATGCCCGCGCTGCCGATACCGGAGTTGCCGATGCCCGCGCTGCCGATGCCCGAGTTGTCGATACCGGCGCTGCCGATGCCCGAGTTCACGATGCCGGCGTTGCCCACGCCCCAGTTGCCGATGCCGGCGTTGCCCACACCCGAGTTGCCGATGCCCGCGTTGCCGACACCTCCGTCGGCGGCGGCCATGGCGGCTCCGCCGAGGGTCAGGACCGCAGCGGTACCCGCGACAGCCGCCATGCGGAGAAGACGTGCACGCATCATCACATACCTCCTGTTTTCTGCTGATTCCTCCATATCTTTAACACGCTGATCCCACGAACTCCCGGTGCAACCTCGCGCACGCACCCGTGTGGCGCACGAGGGGGCGTCGGACGCGTCACAGGTGCTGGGGCAGATGGGGGCTCCGGGGTCGCTCAGGCCGTGACGGCGGTCTCGACGGAGATCTCCGCGCAGCGGGTGACGACCCCGGCGAGGTCCCCTCCGGCGCGCAGGAGCTCGCGCTGCACGCGGGCGCCGTTCCCTTCCCGGAGCAGGACGGCAAGGCCCTCGGTCACCAGCGCGTCGTCCCCGTGGTCACGGAGCGCCTCACGCACGTGCTGGTAGAGGGCGTCGACCGCCTCCTCGGGCGAGGTCTTCTGCATGGTCGCCGGATGCAGCAGGGCGCCCTCCAGGCCCGAGCGCCCCGCCTGCCATGCCGCGAGCCGCAGCAGGCTCGTACTGACCGGGGCCGGGGGCCGCCCCGAGCGCCAGGAGCGGGCTTCCGTTTCGACGAGGCCCCGTACGAGAGCGGCCAGCAGGACCGGGGTCGACGCGTCGAGACATACGTCCGCGGCCCTCACCTCGACGGTGGGATAGGCCGCCGACAGCCGGGCGTCGAACCAGATCATGCCCTCGTCGTGGAGGACACCGCTGTCGACCATGGCCCGGACCTGCCGGCGATAGCCCTCGGCCGAGCCGAAGAGGTCCACCGGACCGGCGGACGGCAGCCTGTTCCACACTCGGCTCCGGTAGCTCCCGTACCCGGTGTCCTGCCCCTGCCAGAAGGGGGAGTTCGCGCTGAGCGCGGTCAGGACGGCCAGCCAGGGGCGCATCCGGTCGAGCACCGCGACGCCCTCCTCATCGGACTCCACCGACACGTGGATGTGACAACCGCAGGTCAGCTGCTCCTGGGCCGTCAGCCCGAACTGCTCCGCCACCCACTGGTAGCGGCGGCCGGTGTTCAACGACGGCTCGATCGGCAGTGGCGAAGTACCCAGGGCGGCCACGACCGCACCCACGCCTTCCGCGTGCCGCGCGGCCTCCCGGCGCCACCGGCCGATCTCGCGTGCCAGTTCGCCCATGTCCGTGACCGGCTTGGTGGCGAACTCGACCTGCTCTTTGGCGAGCTCCCGCTCGAAGGTGTGGCCCTGCTCCCAGTCGTCCTTCGGGCGCTGCCCGAAAGACCGGTCCGCCGCCTCCAGGACGTGCCCCGACAGGGCCAGTGGAACACCGCTGGTGGCGTCCACCAGGAGCAGTTCCTCTTCCACGCCCACACTTCGCATGCCTTCACCCATCACATCGTCGATCAGATGGGCCCCGCCTTCCCCAGACCGCCCCCGGCCATGCGGACCGCCCCGACACCCACCCGGATGTCCCGTCCGCCGCCCACGACGTTCACCGTCATGGAGCAGTCGTGCGTGCTCACCGGCGCGTGGGGGCCGCGGACCGCCGTGACGGAGTCCGCGGACTTCCCGGCCGTGGACGGGTGACGACACGTGGTCGGGTGACGACAGGGGGGGGACGACCCGCGCCCGGCCCGACGGGGGCCCTGGCGGGGGCCGGGCCAGGAGGTCGCCGTAGGCTGGGCGGGTGACCCTGCGCAATCTCCACGACCGATCCGCCCTGGCCGACCGTTTCCGGCGCGACCCGGCGATGCACCTGATGGAACTCGGGGACCTCGACGACCTGTTGTGGCCGCACACCAGCTGGTACACGGTGTCACAGGACGGCCCGGTCGCGTTGGTGTACTCCGTCGGCGACATCCCGACCGTGCTCGCCTTCGCCCGTCCCGAGGAGGACGCCCGGCTGGAGGAGCTGACCGATGCGCTGCTGCCGGTCCTCCCCCGTCGCTTTTTCGGACACCTCACGGGAGCCGCCGGCAAGGTGCTGGAGGCGGCGTACGAGGTACGGCCCCACGGCACCCTGGTGCGCATGGCGCTCACGGATCCCGACCGGGCCGCTCGGCACCCGGAAGGTCCGTGGCGGCCCGCTCCGCTGGACCGGAGCGACCTGCCGGAGTTGCTCGCCCTGTTCGAGCAGGCGTACCCGGGCAACTGGTTCGACCACCGGATGCTCGACACCGGTCAGTACCTGGGCGCCCGGCAGGACGGGCGCCTGGTCGCGGTCGCGGGCGTCCACGTCCACTCGGCCACGTACCGGGTCGCCGCGATCGGCAACGTCGCCACGCACCCCGAGGTGCGCGGGCAGGGCGCGGGCGGGGCGTGCGTCGCCGCCCTGTGTCGGCGGCTGGGATCGACGGTGGACCACGTGGGACTGAACGTCCGTGCGGACAACGCCACGGCCGTCGGGCTCTACCGCAGGCTCGGCTTCTCCGAGGTCACCGAGTTCGCGGAGGCCACGTTCACGGCGCGTGCCGAAACGGCGGAGACCGTCTGACGTCCGAGCGGGGAACGACCGACGCGGGCGGGGCCGAGGAATATCGCGTGCCCTGCCGTCGGCAAAGGAGCAGACTCGCTCCATGGCGGACATACAGGCGTTCCGGAACGCGGTCGGTGACTGGGCGAACGGCGGTCCCGGCAAGCCGGCGGGCGATCTCGCGGAGCTCCTGGGGCTGCGGACGGCGGTACTGCTGGAGGGCCCGAGCGACCTCGTGGCCGTCGAGGCGCTGGCCGAACGACGCGGCCGGGACCTCACCGCGGAGGGAGTGGGCGTGGTGTCGATGGGCGGGGCGATGAGCGTGGGGCGCCACGCCGGACTCCTCGGACCACCCGGCCTGGGCCTGCGCCTGACGGGATTGTGCGACGAACGCGAACAGCCCTTCTACGAGCGTGGGTTGGAGCGGGCCGGGGCGCCGCGGCAAGGCTTCTTCGTGTGTGTGGCGGACCTCGAGGAGGAACTCATCCGCGCGCTGGGCACGGCACGGGTGGAGGAGATCGTGCGGGCCGAAGGCGACCTGCGCGCCTGGCAGACCTTCCTGCACCAACCCGCACAGCACGATCGACCCCGGCACCGGCAGTTGCGTCGCTTCCTCGGCACGAAGAAGGGCCGCAAGATCCGCTACGGACGCCTCCTCGTCGAGGCTCTCGACCCCGAAGGGGCGCCGGCCCCGCTCGACGACCTCCTCGGGAGCCTGTGACCGAAGCGCGCCAGCGGGCCGACCAACCCAGCGGATGCGCGTCCCAGGGGGCTGCTCTAGCGTCGAAAGGGGAGGGAAGGCCCTGCCGGGCCGGTCCGGTGCGGGAGCCCGGACCCAATGGCCGCACGTCGGCCGCTTGCGCTCGGCACCGTTCCCACACGGATCCGGGACCTCCAGGCCCCGGGCCGCGCGATCATCTCGGAGAGCAGGTGCGTCCCATGCGCGCGTCGACCCGAATCGCAGGTGTCCTCACCGGCCTGACCCTCGCGCTCGGCGGAGCGGGCCTCATCGCCCCCGCCGCCCACGCGGACGTCACGGCCTGCATCAACCAGGTCGAGCGGGAGCTCCAGGGCGGCGAGGCCCCGGACTCGGTCCGGATGGCGTGTTACGTCGGATTGACGGGCGACCACGCACAGTGCGTCTCCGGCCTGACCGGAGGCGGCGTCACCAACGGAACCGCGGTCTCCGCCTGCCGGGTGGCCCCCGAGTAGGTCTTCCGCGACTCCCTGTACGGCCCGGGCTCGTTCGGCCCCGCACACGAGGGTGTGTGCGGGGCCGCACGGTCCCGCGCGGGACCGTGCGGTCACCGAGGGCCGTTCAGTCGTGCAGCAGGCTCTGCCAGTCCTGCGGGACCCGACCGGCCGGGCCCGGCGCCGGCTGGTCCGCCGGGTGGTCGCCCGGCGGCGTCAGCTCGGGCCCGGACTCGTACAGGGCGTTCTTGGCGTAGTCCCAGTACCACTCCTCACCCGGCTCGAAGCTCTGCACCACGGGATGACCGGTGGACTTCCAGTGGGCGGTGGCGTGCCGGGCGGGTGAGGAGTCGCAGCAGCCGATGTGGCCGCACTGGGCGCAGCGCCGCAGGTGGACCCACCAGCCGCCGGCCGCGTCGCACTCGACACAGCCGGTGCCGGAGGGCGGGGCGCTCGGGTCGATTCCGTCGATTCCGCTTGTTCCGGTCATGCGGACTCCTCTGTGGTCTCGGTGTCGGTGTCGGTGTCGGATCCGGCCTCGGTCCCGGCTACGGTCTCGACTTCGGTCTCGGCCTCCGGGGCGGTCAGGGGCAGCAGCACCTGGAAGCGGGTGTCACCCGGTTCGGACTCGACGTGGAGGCTTCCGTGGTGCTTGCTGACGACGATCCGCCAGGAGATGTCCAGACCGAGACCGGTGCCCTCACCGACCGGTTTGGTGGTGAAGAAGGGGTCGAAGATGCGGCTGCGGATGTCCGCGGGGATGCCCGGCCCGGTATCGCGGAACTCGACCAGCAACCGGTCCCCCTCGCGTGCCGTGCGGACCGTCAGCGTGCCGTCGCGCCCGGTGCTCCCGATGGCGAAGACGGCGTTGTCGACGAGGTTGGTCCACACCTGGTTGAGTTCCGCCGGGTAGGCGGGCACGTCCGGCACGGAGCGGTCGTACTCCTTGACCACCCGGACCCGGGAACCGATCTTTCCTGACAGCATCAGCAGGGTGCTGTCGAGGAGTTCGTGCACGTCGACGACCCGGTGCGGCGCGCGGTCGAGCTGGGAGTACTGCTTGGCGGCGTCCACGAGGTGGGAGATGCGGGTGGTGGAGTCGTCGATCTCGTCCAACAACAACTCTGTCTCGACCGTGTAGTTGAGCCAGCCGATGGCCCCGGGCAACACGTCCTCGGCCACGGTTGCCGCGACCTGTTCCAACCAGTCGATGTCGAGCCCGGCCTGTACGAAGGTCGGTGCGATCCGCCAGCCCTCCGGGATGCCGTGGTCGTCGAGCCAGTCGGCGAGTTCGTCCTCGCGGTCGGATGCCTCCAGGGGGCTCAACACCGGCGCCTTGGCGACACGTTCGGCGGTGCGGTCCTGGATCTCGATCAGGTCGGCGAGGGCCTCGCGGGAGTAGGGTCCCTGGGCGATGACCGCGAGCTTGTGGCGCATCTTGCCCACCCGTTCGCGCAGCGTCGCGGTGGCCCGGACGGCGGCCGCGGCCGGGTTGTTGAGTTCGTGGGTGAGTCCGGCGGACAGCGAGCCGAGCGCGAGCAGCCGTTCGCGCTGCCCGATGGCGCGCTGGGTGTTCTTCGAGCCGAAGAAGAGCCCCTCCAGCAGGTGGGCGGCCATCGGGAACCACTCCCGCATGACGTCCGCGAACGACTGTGCGGGCAGCACGAAGAACCGGGTCGGCTCCGTCACGCGCATCGAGTTGTTGTACGTCTGCGGCACCCGGTCGCCCAGATAGGCCTGCATGGCTCCCGAGTAGACGCCGCGCTGGGAGGTGCGGCTCACCTCGACGTCGTCGCCGCCGACCCGGCGGGACAGCACGACGGTGCCCTCGATCATCACGTAGAAGCAGGTCGCCGGGTCGCCCTCGGTGTACACGGGGCCGGCCTCGAACCGCTCCACCCCTCCCTCTCGGCACAGCCGTCCGAGTTGCTCCGGGGACAGCTTCTCGAACAGGAACAGCGAAGCGATCTCCTGCGGGCCGCAGGGCATGGCCTGCCCGCTCATGACTGCTCCAGGTACCGGTGGACGAGCATCACGGCCATGGCTCCCTCTCCGACGGCGGACGCGACGCGCTTCGCGGACCGGGCGCGCGCGTCGCCCGCCACGAAGACGCCGGGAACGTTGGTCTCCAGGTGGTAGGGCGGTCGGTCCAGTTCCCACTCGGCCGGCGGTCGTCCGTCCGGCGTGAGGTCCGGTCCGGCCAGGATGAACCCGCGCTCGTCGCGCAGCACCGTGCCGTCCAGCCAGTCGGTCAGCGGAGCCGCACCGATGAAGACGAACATCCACTGCGCGTCGACGAGTTCGGTCGCGCCGCTGTCCACGTCCCGGAGCGTCAGCTGCTCCAGGTGTCCGTCACCGTGCGCGGCCTCGACGACCGTCCGGGTGCGCACCGTGATGTTCGGCGCCTCTTCGATCTGCTGGATCAGGTAGTACGACATCGACGCCGTCAGGGACTCCCCGCGCACCAGCAGCGTCACCGACTTCGCGCCCCGTGCCAGGTACATGGCCGCCTGCCCGGCGGAGTTGGCGCCGCCGACGATGTACACGTCCTGTTCCAGGCAGGAGGCGGCCTCGGTGAGCGAGGAGCCGTAGTAGACCCCGCACCCGGTCAGGTCGTCGCAGCCCGGCGCCGTGAGCTGCCGGTACGAGACGCCGGTCGCCAGGATGACGCTGTGCGCCGCGACCGCCGAACCGTCGGAGAAACGGACGACGCGCGCCGAACCCTGGACCTCCAGGCCCGTGACCTCGCGCGCGGTGAGGATCTCGGCGCCGAACCTGCCGGCCTGGCGGCGGGCGCGTTCCGTGAGTTGCGCGCCCGACACGCCGTCCGGGAAACCGAGGTAGTTCTCGATGCGGGAGCTCTGTCCGGCCTGCCCGCCGGTCGCGGATCGCTCGACCAGTACCGTCCGCAGCCCTTCGGAGGCCCCGTACACGGCCGAGCCCAGCCCGGCCGGTCCCCCGCCGATCACGACGAGGTCGTAGAAGTCCGCGGCCGGTGTCGTCGCGAGTCCCACTCGGGCGGCCAGCTCGGCCGCCTGCGGCTCGATCAGCACGGCGCCGTCCGGAGTCACCACCAGCGGCAGTCGCTGCCCGTCGGCCCCGGCCGCCTCCAGCAACCGCCGCCCCTCGGGCTCGTCGGAGGAGTACCAGCGGTACGGAACCTGGTTGCGGGCGAGGAACTCCCTTATGTCGGAGGAGCGCGCCGACCAACGGTGCCCGATCACCTTGGTGGCGGGCACCGGCTTGTGGTCGCTGGAGCGCCAGGCCACCAGCAGGTCGTCGATGACCGGGTAGAGCTTCTCTTCGGGCGGGTCCCACGGCTTGAGCAGGTAGTGGTCGAGGTCCACGACGTTGATCGCGTCGATCGCCGCATTGGTGTCGGCGTACGCGGTCAACAGCACGCGCCGCGCGCCCGGGTACACGCTCAGGGCCTGTTCGAGGAACTCGATGCCGTTCATCTGCGGCATGCGGTAGTCGGCCAGGATCACGGCCACCAGGTCGCCGCGCAGCTTCAGCTCGCGCAGCGCGTCCAGGGCGGACCCACCGGACTCGGCACGCACGATCCGGTAGGTGGCGCCGTAGCGGCGCCTGAGGTCACGGGCGATGGCGCGGGACACTCCCGGGTCGTCGTCCACGGTCAGGATGACGGTCCGCGCCGTCTCGGCGACCTCTGCCATACGTCCTCTTCCACCCCGAGTACCAGGGGCACGGCAAGCCGCCCGCGCCGGTTCTCGCCCATCGTATGTTCGATCGTCCGGGGTCGCCCCGGGACGCCGTGGACTGTGCACTCCCGGTACACATGGGGTCGCCCACGGTCAAGCGGGGGGGGGCGTCCCGGGCTCCGGCCGGTCGCGCTCCGTCACACGTGTGTCCGGCCTCGTGCGGGTGCGCGGGCCACGTGCGTCCGGCCTCGTACGGGTGCGCCGGCCCCGGTCTGGCCGAAAACCCGGTGCTTCCGGGGGCGACCGCCTGCACGGCGCCGACCGGTACACGGCCTCCGCGTACGGGGCCGGATCGTCCGGCCGGCGTCGACCCGCCCGGGCGGCGGCGGCTGGCTCCGTGTCCGGCGCACGGGACGCGCCGCGCGGCGTTGACCTGGGCGGACCGAGCCGGCAGCGGCATCTCCCACCCGCCGCGCCGTCGGTCGAGATTGCTCCGTGACACCCGTCCCGCGAAGGGCCCGCCGGGCCGGCGCGGCGCTTCTCGGCGTCCTCCGCCGGTCCCGCTCCGGACCTCGTCTCCGGGCCGAAACACCACGGGTGGGAGCCCCAAACACCGCTACGGGACAGATCACCGCATCGAGGTAACACCGCCTGCTTTCGGGGACCGATCGGGTGCACCGGCCGTTAACGTGCTCAGGGATCCGGGTGGATTGCCCACATATTCGCCCCCCCTTTTCTTCTTTCACCGGTGCCGTGGACGTGCGCCGACGCACCGCCCTTCCGAAGGAGAACCTGCCCGATGACCGTGGACACGAGCCCCGAGACACAGTCGGAACCCCGGCAGAGCAGCCTGGGTACGGCGGCTGCCCGCAACCTTGCCACCACGACCAAGTCCGCCCCTCAGATGCAGGAGATCACCTCCCGGTGGCTGCTGAGGATGCTCCCCTGGGTGGAGACCAAGGGCGGCACGTATCGGGTGAACCGCCGGCTGAGCTACACCGTCGGCGACGGGCGCATCGAATTCGTCCAGGACGGGGCTCACGTCCGGGTGATCCCCCGCGAGCTCGGCGAACTCGCCCTGCTGCGCGACTTCGACGACGTGGACGTGCTGACCGCGCTCGCCGGCCGTTGTGTCCAGCGGGACTTCCGCGCCGGTGAGGTGTTGGTCGAGCGCGGCACCCCGGCGGAACAGATCCACCTGATCGCCCATGGTCGGGTCGGCCAGACCTCCGTGGGGAAGTACGGTGACGAGGTCGCCCTGGCCGTGCTTGCCGACGGCGACCGGTTCGGCGAGCACGCCTTGTTGGACGCCGACGCCCGCTGGGAACACACCGCGACCGCCGAGACGGCCGGCACCCTGCTCACCCTGTCGCGCGCGGACTTCGACGCCGTGCTGGCCACGGCACCACAACTCCAGTCGCACGTACAGCGGTTCGCGTCCCTCCCCCTCCAACGGCAGAACCGGCACGGCGAGGCCGAGATCGCGATGTCGGCCGGCCACACCGGCGAAGCCGAACTGCCCGGCGCCTTCGTCGACTACGAACTCAACCCGCGCGAGTACGAGCTCTCCATCGCCCAGACCGTCCTGCGGGTCCACACCAGGGTCGCCGACCTCTACAACGAGCCGATGAACCAGACCGAGGAGCAGCTCAGGCTGGTCATCGAGGCGCTGCGGGAGCGCCAGGAACACGAGTTGATCAACAACCGCGAGTTCGGTCTGCTGCACAACGCCGCGTTCAAGCAGCGGATCCAGACCCATTCCGGTCCCGCCACCCCGGACGACCTCGACGAGTTGCTGTGCCGCCGCCGCGGATCGAAGTTCTTCCTCGCCCACCCGAAGGCCATCGCCGCGATCGGGCGCGAGTTCAACGCGCGCGGGCTGTATCCGGATCACGTCGACCTCGGCGGGCAGCAGGTACCGGCCTGGCGCGGGGTCCCCATCCTGCCGTGCAGCAAGATCCCCATCAGCAAGGAGAACACCACCTCGATCCTCGTGATGCGAACCGGTGAGGACAAGCAGGGCGTCATCGGTCTGCACCAGACCGGTCTGCCGGAGGAGTACGAGCCGGGCCTGTCGGTGCGCTTCATGGGAATCGACGAGCGGTCGATCATCTCGTACCTGGTGAGCACCTACTACTCCGCCGCCATCCTGGTGCCCGACGCGCTGGGCGTGCTGGAGAACGTACAGATCGCCCGCAGGCACGGATAGGTCGTCGACCGTGCCCGGGAACCGGAACGACCCACCACCTCACCAGGAACCCAAGGAGCTTCGGATGCCCGAGCCCGGGCCTTCCCCCCGGCAGTCGAGCCTGCCCGCCGCCGCGGTCCACTTCGGGACCCACGGTCACGGCCGGGGCATCGAGGCCTTCGGCGGCGGCCGGCCCGCCCTCCCGTCGGCGCCCGCTCCTTCGGCCCGTCCCCTCCCCTCGGCGCCCGCACCGTTCTCGGCCCCCACCCTGCCACCCCTCCCGGCGCCGGCCGAGGTCGCCGTGCCCGCAACCGTGCCCGTCGCCGTACCCGAACCCACACCGGCTCTGCGGCGCATCCTTCGCGGGCCCAGCGGCCTGGGCACGGCGGGGCTGTATCCGACGCGCGGCGAGGAGGCGTCCGCGCCTTCCGAGTCGGCCCCCGCGGGCCATCCGATCCCCGGTCTCCTCTACCACCCGGTACCGGAACCCGACCCGGTGCGGGTCGAGGAGGTCGGGCGCAGGATCAAGGCGTGGGCGGTGGACGAGGTCGAGCTGTTCCCCGCTGACTGGGAGGACCAGTTCGACGGCTTCTCGCTCGGCCGGTACATGGTCGCCTGTCACCCGGACGCGCCGACCGTCGACCACGTGATGATCGCGACCCGGCTGATGGCCGCCGAGAACGCCCTCGACGACTGCTACTGCGAGGACCACGGGGGCTCTCCCGTCGGCCTCGGCGGACGCCTCCTGCTGGCGCACACCGCTCTCGATCCCCTCCACACGACGCCGGAGTACCAGCCGGCGTGGGCGGAGTCGCTCCATTGCGACGCCCCGCGGCGCGGTTACCGCTCGGCCATGGAGTACTTCGTGCGGGAGGCGAGCCCCTCCCAGGCCGACCGGTACCGGCACGACATGGCCCGGCTCCACCTCGGGTACCTCGCCGAGGCCGCGTGGGCCCAGACGGATTACGTCCCGGAGGTGTGGGAGTACCTGGCGATGCGGCAGTTCAACAACTTCCGCCCCTGCCCCACCATCACCGACACCGTGGGCGGCTACGAACTCCCGGCGGACCTGCACGCGCAGCCGGCCCTGCAACGGATCATCGCGCTCGCCGGCAACGCCACCACCATCGTCAACGACTTGTACTCGTACACCAAGGAACTCGCCGCCCCGGGCCTCCACTTGAACCTCCCCGTGGTGATCGCCGAGCGCGAGAACCTGTCGGCGCGAGACGCCTACTTGAAGGCGGTCGAGGTCCACAACGACCTCATGCGCTCCTTCGAGGGCGCGGCCGCCGACCTCGCCGCGCAACTGCCCGATCCCGGCCTGCTGCGCTTCCTGCGGGGCGTGGCCGCCTGGGTCGACGGCAACCACTACTGGCACCAGACCAACACCTACCGCTACAGCCTGCCCGACTTCTGGTAAGGACGGATCCACCTGTGACCAGCACCGATCTCAGCATCGCCCCCGCTTCCGCGTTCGTTCCCGGCCCGGCGACGCCCTATCAGGGTGACATCGCCCGCTACTGGGACCACGAGGCCCGGCCGGTGAACCTGCGTCTCGGCGATGTGGACGGGCTCTACCACCACCACTACGGCATCGGGGACGTCGACCACGCGGCCCTCGGAGACACCGCCGACGGCGAGTACGAGAAGAGGTTGATCGCCGAACTCCACCGCTTGGAGTCCGCACAGACCGAGGTCCTCCTCGACCACCTCGGTCCCATCGGGAACACGGACACGCTCGTGGACGCCGGCTGTGGTCGCGGCGGCTCGATGGTCATGGCCCACCAGCGGTTCGGGTGTGATGTCGAGGGCGTCACCCTGTCGGCGAAGCAGGCCGAGTTCGCGAACCGGCGCGCCCGAGAGCTGGGCATGGAGAACTCGGTCCAGGCCCGCGTCTGCAACATGCTCGACATGCCCTTCGAGACGGGTCGGGCCGCGGCCTCGTGGAACAACGAGTCGAGCATGTACGTCGACCTCCACGACCTCTTCGCGGAACACGCACGTGTGCTCGGCGTCGGCGGCCGGTACGTGACGATCACCGGGTGCTGGAACCCCCGTTACGGCCAGCCCTCGAAGTGGGTGTCGCAGATCAACGCGCACTTCGAGTGCAACATCCACTCCCGCCGCGAGTACATGCGCGCGATGGCCGACAACCGACTCGTGCCGCAGGCCGTCATCGACCTGACGGCCGCGACCCTGCCGTACTGGGAGGCACGGGCGACTTCCTCCCTGGTCACCGGCATCGAGGAGGCGTTCATCAACTCCTACAAGGACGGCTCCTTCCAGTACCTCCTGATCGCGGCCGACCGCGTCTGAGGCCGGCGCGGGACGGAAGTGACCGGTCGGGCCCGTCACCCACGGGCCCGGCCGCGTCCCCGGGCCGCGACGCGTGCAGACGCACCCTTGCCGGTCGGGGGCCACGACCTGCGCGGCCGCACGGGTTGGGGGCCGCGCGGGTTGAGGTTCCGCGAACGGGGTGGATGTCCGAGAAATGGGCACTGGCTGGGTGTGGAGCATACGGAGGACAGGACCGAGGGGACGCCGCGGCTGCTGCGGGGTTTGACCGTGGACACGAGCAGGCCGGAGCAGCCGGTGCTGCTCGACGGCGCCGGGAACCCGATCGAGACGTGGCGGGAGAACTACCCGTACGACCACAAGATCGGTCGGGCGGAGTACGAGCGGCGCAAGCGGGTGCTGCAGATCGAGATGCTGAAGTTGCAGCGTTGGGTTCGCGAGAGCGGCCAACGGCTGGTGGTGGTCTGCGAGGGCCGGGACGCGGCGGGCAAGGGCGGCACGATCAAGCGGTTCACCGAGCGCCTCAACCCCCGGGGTGCGCGCGTGGTCGCTCTGGGCACGCCCACCGAGACCGAGGCGAGCCAGTGGTACTTCCAACGCTACGTCGCACATCTCCCCGCGGCCGGGGAGATCGTGTTCTTCGACCGGTCCTGGTACAACCGGGCCGGCGTCGAGCGGGTCATGGGATTCTGCGAGAAGGAGCAGTACCAGCTGTTCCTCCGCCAGTGTCCCGACTTCGAGCGGATGCTGGTGGAGGACGGGCTGCTGTTGGTCAAGTTCTGGTTCTCGGTCTCCCGCGCCGAGCAGCACACCCGGTTCGCGATCCGCCAGGTCGACCCCGTGCGCCAGTGGAAGCTCTCCCCCGTCGATCTCCAGTCGCTGGACCGGTGGCACGACTACACGGCCGCGAAGGTCGACATGTTCCGGGCCACCGACACCACTCACGCGCCGTGGACCGTGGTGAAGAGCAACGACAAGCGGCGCGGCAGGATCGAGGCCATGCGGAGCCTGCTCTCGCGGTTCGACTACGACAGCCGGGACCAGGACGCGATCGGCGAGGCCGATCCGCTCATCGTGGGTGCGGCGGGAACCCTGCTGGAACCGGGCGAGGAGGACACCGACCTCTCGCCGACCCCGCTTTCCCATCCGGGTGGCCGAAGGGGCGAGCACCCGGACGATTGAAGCCGGACCGCCCGTTCGGGCGGAAGACCCTGCCGACCGCGGGACTCGGCGTCCTCGCATGTCGTGAACGGCGTGGAGCGTCGTGCGTGCCTACTGTCGGCAGGAAGAGAGAGGCGGAGCCGCACGTCTGCGCGCGCACCGCCGCCGACGCGAAGGACCGCCTGGGATGAACCGACACGATGACGACCGAACCGGCGCCGACTCGGGCAACGAGCGCCCGAGCGGAGTGAGCGACGAGACGGTGGAGGCGCTGGGAGCCCTGTCCAAGGCGCTGGAGACCACGGAGCGAGCCCGCGGCCACCTCTACGGATTCCACCAGCTCACCGGAACGGCCGACTTCGAACTCGACGACGCGGTCCGGCTTCTGCATCGCGCGGGCCATCACCGGGAAGCCGAAGCGGTCCGACGCGAGATCCTCGGGCGCAACGTCATCCCCGGCCACTGGACCTTCCAGATCATCGAGGCCTACAACGCGACGTACCACCGCCCCTTCGCCGAACTCGAACAGCAGATCGTGCGCGATCTCGCCGGGGGTCGGGACCACCTCTTCGAAGCCCAGCTGAAGGCGCGGCGCCGCACCACGGGCCATCCGGCCCACACCCCGGGGCCCAAGAGCGCGGATACCGACTGAGCGGATGCCGGGTCGTCGGGGATGCCGGGACGTGTGGGATGGCCGAGGCTGGGAAGTCGACGGGATGTACCCCCCGTAAACGGACATGGAGGGCAGTCGTGGCTGCGCACGGAACCAACCCCCCGCACCAAGTCGCTTCCGGCATCCCGGCGACCGGTACCCATCCGGCCGATGCGCGGCCGGTCGATGCGCATCACTCGCGCATCGCGCTGCGCGTCAACGGTTCGGATCACGTCCTCGACGTGGACCACCGCGTCACCCTCCTCGACGCCCTGCGCGAGCGGCTCGATCTGACCGGGTCGAAGAAGGGCTGCGACCACGGCCAGTGCGGCGCGTGCACCGTCCTCGTGGACGGCCGGCGCGCCAACAGTTGTCTGCTGTTCGCCGTGGCCCAGGACGGGGCCGAGGTCACCACCGTCGAGGGTCTCGCCGACGACGACGGCTCGCTTCACCCGCTCCAGGAGGCATTCCTGGAGCACGACGCCTTCCAGTGCGGCTACTGCACCCCCGGCCAGCTGTGCTCCGCGCTCGGGATGCTCCGGGAAGCCGCGGCCGGTCATCCCTCGCACGTCACCGAGCCCGCTGCGGCGGCGACCGGCCCTGTCGTCCTCACTCCCGAAGAGGTTCGGGAACGGCTCAGCGGCAACCTCTGCCGCTGCGGGGCCTACAACGGGATCGTCGACGCCGTCTCGGAGGTCGGCGCCCGCTCCGCCCCGGCGAAGGGCCCCGCATCCGGCCCCGGCCCGAACAAGGACGCCGACCCGGCCGGGAGCCCCGCCCCGAGCACCACCTCGCGTCCGGACGTGATCGTGTGAAGCCCTTCGCCTACGTACGGGCCACCAGCCTCCAGGAAGCCGCGGACGCCCACGCCCGCCACCCCGGCTCCCGCTACCTCGGTGGCGGCACCAACCTCGTCGACCTCATGAAGCACGATGTCGAGACCCCGGGCACCCTGATCGACCTCACGCGGTTGCCCCTCCACGAGGTCGAGGAGCAACCCGCGGGGGCGCTCCGCGTGGGAGCCCTCGTACCCAACAGCGAGCTGGCCGCGCATCCCCTCGTACGGTCGCGCTACCCCGCGCTGTCCCAGGCCCTGCTCGCCGGCGCGTCGGGGCAGTTGCGCAATGTCGCCACCACCGGCGGGAACCTGCTCCAGCGCACCCGGTGCCCGTACTTCCAGGACGTGTCCAAGCCCTGCAACAAGCGCGAGCCCGGCACCGGCTGCGGCGCCCGCGACGGCGTCCACCGCGACCACGCCGTACTGGGCCATTCGGAGCAGTGCATCGCCACGCACCCCTCCGACATGGCGGTGGCCCTCGCCGCCCTCGACGCCGAGATCGAGCTGTACGGGGGCGAGCAGGGCACTCGGAGGGTGCCCGCGACGGAGTTCCACCGGCTGCCCGGCGAGGAGCCCGAGCGGGACACCGTCATCCGGCCGGGGGAGATCATCACCGCCGTGGTGCTGCCGCCCGCGTCCCCCGGCGCCGTCTCGCTCTACCGCAAGGCCCGGGACCGGGCCTCGTACGCCTTCGCGCTGGCCTCGGTGGCCGCCGTGCTCGAGCTCGACGACGGCCGTGTCCGGCACGTCGCGCTCGCCTTCGGGGGGCTCGCCCACCGGCCTTGGCGCGCCACGACCGCCGAGGAGCGGCTGATCGGCGCCGAGCCCACCGACGACGCGGTGCGGGAGGCCGTCGAAGCCGAGCTGGCCCGGGCCCGGCCCCTGCGCGACAACGCGTTCAAGGTGCCTCTCGCCCACCGCCTCGCCTGCGACGTGCTCGGCGGCCTGATCCGTTCAGCCGGGGCACAGCCTCCCGTCCCCCGAACATCGTGACCCGCCCGCACCGATCAGGAGAGGGAGCCGCCATGCGCCCCACCACCGCCCTCGGCAGCCCCGCCCCCCGGCGGGAGGGGCGTGAGAAGCTCACGGGAGCCGCCCGCTACGCCGCCGAGCACACACCGCCCCGCTGTGCGTACGCGTGGCCCGTGCCCGCCACCGTCGCCCGCGGCCGCGTCACCGCCGTCGACGACACGGCCGCCACGGCCCTGCCCGGCGTGATCGGCGTGCTGTCCCCGTACAACGCGCCGCGCCTGGGTCCCTCGGACGACCCGACCCTCCAGCTGCTCCAAGACTTCCGGGTCCCCCACCGCGGCTGGTACGTGGCCGTCGCGATCGCCGAGACGCTGGAGGCCGCGCGGGCCGCCGCGTCAGCGGTCCGGGTCACCTACGAGACGGAGCCGCACGACGTCACCCTCACCGTCGACCATCCCGACGCCTACACCCCCGAGGAGGCCAACGGCGGCCACCCCGCCCACCGTGAGCAGGGCGACCCGGACGCGGCGCTGTCGGCGGCACCCGTACAGGTCGACTGCGCCTACGCGGTGTCGCCGTTGCACAACCACCCGATGGAACCGCACGCCGCGACCGCCGACTGGGACGCGGAGAGCGGGCACCTGACCGTGTACGACTCCAGTCAGGGGGGCGGCGCGGTACGGGAGGCGCTGGCCGGCCTGTTCAAGCTGCCCGAGGGGGACGTCACCGTCGTCTCCGAGCACGTGGGTGGGGGGTTCGGCTCCAAGGGCACCCCGCGACCGCACGTGGTGCTGGCGGCGATGGCCGCGCGCCACTGCGAGCGGCCCGTCAAACTCTCCCTTCCGCGTGGACAACTGCCCGCGACGGTCGGTCACCGCGCGCCGACCCTGCACCGGATCCGGCTGGGCGCCCGCGCGGACGGGACCCTCACCGCGCTGACGCACGAGGTCACCACGCACACCTCCCGCGTCCGCGAGTTCGTCGAGCAGGCGGCCGTGCCGGCCCGTGTCATGTACGCCGTACCCGACATCCGCACCACTCACCGCGCCGTCGCCCTGGACGTGCCCACCCCGTCCTGGATGCGGGCCCCCGGGGAGGCTCCGGGCATGTACGCGCTGGAATCGGCGATGGACGAACTGGCCGACGCGCTCGGCATCGACCCGGTGGAGCTGCGCCTGCGCAACGAGCCCTCCACCGAGCCCGACAGCGGTCGCCCCTTCAGCAGCCGCCACCTGGTGGAGTGCCTGCGCGAGGGCGCGGAGCGGTTCGGCTGGGCGGGGCGCGGCGCTCCGCACCGGGACGGGGCGTTCCTCGTAGGGTCCGGGGTGGCCGCGGCCACCTATCCCGTGCTCGTCGCGCCCTCGAGCGCCCGTGTGCACGCCCTCCCCGAAGGCGGTTACCTCGTCGAGGTCAACGCCACCGACATCGGAACGGGCGCGCGCACCGTGCTGGCCCAGGTGGCCGCCGACGCCCTGCGGGTACCGCTCGACGCCGTGTCGATCGCCATCGGGCACACCGGCCTGCCCGCCGGTCCGCTCGCCGGCGGATCCTCGGGCACCGCCTCCTGGGGGTGGGCCGTGCACGACGCCTGCGCCGCCCTGACCGCGCGCCTGGAACGCCACCGGGGCCCGCTGCCGGACGAGGGGTTGTCCGCGTCGGCGGACACCACCCAGTCGGCCAAGCAGAAGTCCCCGTACGCCCGGCACGCCTTCGGCGCGCACTTCGCCGAGGTACGGGTCGACGCGGTCACCGGGGAGGTCCGGGTGAGCCGCCTGCTGGGTGTCTTCGCCGCGGGGCACATCCTCAACCCGCGCACCGCGCGTTCCCAGTTCAAGGGCGGCATGGTCATGGGGATCGGCATGGCGCTGACGGAACACAGCACCATGGACGCGACCTTCGGCGACTTCACCGAGAACGACCTGGCCGGCTACCACGTGCCGGCGCACGCCGACGTGCCGATCCTGGAGGCGCACTGGATCGACGAACACGACAAGCACCTCAATCCGATGGGCAGCAAGGGCATCGGCGAGATCGGGATCGTCGGGACCGCGGCGGCTATCGGCAACGCCGTCAGTCACGCCACGGGTCGGCGCCTGCGCGAACTTCCCTTGACGCCGGACCGCGTACTGGCGGCACTCGACCGAAGCGAGTGAGACCGGAGGGACGCGGGGCGGTCGCGGCGGACACGCCACCCGCCCCGCCGCCCGTTGAAACACGGGTGGGGGGTGTCCACCCTCCGGGGTGGACACCCCCCACACCGTGCGGGACGGACCGGTTCAGGCGGGGCGACCGCCGAACGGGGCACCGGTGCCGTAGTACGTGCCCAGCTCCGCGTTGTAGCCCGCGTCGCCGAGGTGCCTGTCCCGGTCGAACTCGGGTGCGTTCTTGATCTGCTCCTTGGTCCTGTCGACGTGGATCTTCCGCTCCTCCACGTCGATCCGGCTGATGGTCCCGGCCGGCAGCAGGACCTCCTTGCCGAAGATCCACGGACCGGTGTCGACCACGAGGTACGAGGAACCGACCTCGTCGGAGTGCTTGTCCACCTTGCCGATGGAACCGTCCGCGGCCTCGACCTTGTAGCCCGTCAGATCGGCACCGGTCTGTCGGCCGGACGTCTCGCGGTAACCCCACACGTTGTCGGACATGAGAACAACTCCTTCACACTCGTCGGTGGCGACGGACACGTCCGCCGAGAAGCCGCCTGCCCTCGAAGATCCGGTCCACACGGGTGGGGGCACCGCTCGTTCGGCTGACCTCCGTCCGGCCTGCCTTGACGCGGGCCGGCCGTCCGGCGCAGCCGTCACACAAGCGCGGCCAGAGACTCAGTCGGCGCTCAGTCGGTCTCCCGGAACTCCGCGGAACGTATTGCGGTAGGCGCGCGGTGACACGCCCAGGGCCTCCCTGAAGTGCCGGCGCAGCGCCGTACCGGTCCCGAAGCCGGAGCCGGAGGCGATCCGGTCCACCGGCTCGTCGGTCCGCGCCGGCAGGCGCCGTGCGTGCGGCACCGCTGCTCGGTCAGCCGGCGCAGCGGGGTCACGCCCGTCTCCACCTGGAAGCGCCGGCTCAGTGTCCGCACACTCATCGACGCCTCCCGGGCCAGGTCCCGCGGAGCCAGGGGTTCCCCCAGGTGACCGAGGGCGTAGGCCCGGGCGGCGGCCGTCGTCACGACCGCGTCGACCCTGCTCGCCCTCATCGGCGTCTTCAACGTGGTGGGCGCCATCGGTTCCGGCCGGCTCACCGACCGCGTGGACTCGTGCCGCCTGCCGGCCGCCTACTTCGCCCTGCGCGGCGTCCTGCTCCTGCTGCTTCCCCTCATCAGGGCCGCCACGGTCAACGCGACCATGATGGTCTTCGTCGTCGCCCTCGGCATTCTCGACCTCGCCACCGTGCCTCCCGTCGTCGCCCTGTGCCGGTCCTTCCACGGCGAGGACAGCGCCATCGTCTTCGGCTGGATCAACACGGCCCACCAGATCGGGGCCGCCCTCGCCGCCCTTCTCGGCGGTGTCGTCCGGGACGCCTTCGGCAGCTAGGACCCGGTGTGGTTCGCCCTGGGCGCCGCCTGCGCCGGGGCCGCGCTGGTCTCCATGCTCCTCCGCACCACGGGACCCCGGCCCCCGTGCGGGAACGGCCCGCGTCGCGGAACGGGGCGGGCTCAGCCCTCGGGCGGCACGGGCGCGGGTTCGGCAGGCTCGTGACCGCCTCCGGAGCCGGGTACCCGCCACATCAGCCAGAGGGTCGGCCCTCCTCCCGGCAGCTGGATCTCGCCGGTGACGCGAAAGCCGAACCGCTCGTAGAAGGGAACGTTCGAGGCCTTGCTGGACTCCAGGTAGGCCGGTTCGCCGAGGCGGTCGCAGTGGGCCAACTGCTCGCGCACGAGGGCGGAACCGACTCCCGTTCCCTGGAACGCCGGGTCGGTTCCCAAGGTGGGCAGGTACCAGTGGGGCCCTTCGGGGTGGCTTTCGTGCAGGGTGTTCTCCACCTCGGCCGCCCGCCGCAACCCGCGTACGCCGAACGCGCGCGCGTAGCCGGGAAGGGCCACCAGTTCCCGCGCCGCGGAGGGCTGCCAGCGGCCCGGACCCGACCACAGTGCGGCCGCCAACAGGTCTCCCCCGCGCGTCGCGGCCACCCGGACGGCGCCGGCGCGCGGGCGCTGCTGCCGCGAGATCAGCTTGAAGAACCGGGAGGTCCCGCGCGCCCGGTGGGAGGGTTCGGGGAACATCCAGGCCATCACCGGGTCGTCGGCGAAGGACCTGGCCAGGAGCGCGGCTACCGCGCCCGATTCGGCGGGGCGCGCGCACCGGATCCCGTACCCGGCGGACGGCAGCACTGTACGTACGTTCATGGGGCCACGGTAGGCAGTGCGGCTGGGGCACCCCGCCGCGCTTCGACGGACACGCCGGACACGCCTGCCGGACGGCCCCACGACCGGGGGTCCCGGGTCCGCCGACGGGTCAGCCGACGGCCGACGATCAGGGCCTCGCCCGAGCACGTAAGGAATTCGTCATCACGAGGGACCCGCCGCGCGGGTCGTTCATCGCATTGAATGCGGTGGGACGGATCAACGTGATCACGACGAGGGAGCGGCAGTGGGAGACAGGAAGCGGCGCGGACGGTTGATCGCCGGGGCACTGATCGTGGCCGGGGCCGTGTTGGGGATCGGGCTGTACTGGCTCCAGCCGTGGAAGCTCTGGCAGAACGAGACCGTCAGCGAGGCGCTCCCGACGGCGGGCCCCACGAACTCCGCCGCCCCGACCTCCGGTGCCGGTGGCGCCGCAGGTTCCGGTGCCGGTACCGGTGTCGGTGTCGGTGTCGGTGTCGGTCCACAGATCCTCGCCCAGGGCTCGCTGATCAGCCACGAGCACACCACCACGGGCACGGCGCGGCTCATCCGCCTCCCCGACGGCTCCCGTACGCTGCGCCTGGAGAACCTCGACACCAGCAACGGCCCCGACCTGCGGGTCTGGCTGACCGACGCCCCGGTCAAGGAGGGGACGGCCGGCTGGCGCGTGTTCGACGACGGCAAGTTCGTCAGCCTGGGCAAGCTCAAGGGCAACAAGGGCGACCAGAACTACGCGGTCCCCGCCGAGCTGAACCTCTCCGACTACAGCAGCGTCACCATCTGGTGCGACCGCTTCGACGTCTCGTTCGGTGCGGCCGAACTGGCCGGCGCCTGACCGCCCTCGCCACCCGCCCACACGCACACGCACACGCCCACACACGCGCCGCGCTGCACGCCAAGCGCGCCTTCCGCGGTGAAACCCGCTCCTCCGGGTAACGGAAGGAAGACCAGCCGCAACGCACGGAGGAGAAGAGACTGATGGCGTCTTCATTGCTCGAAGCTGTCGACATCAAGGCACCTGTCTCGGTGAGTTGGGCGCTCTGGAAGGACGTCGAGCGGTGGCCTTCGTTCCTCAGCCACGTCAAGCACGTCGAACGCGTCGACTCGCGGACGTTCGTCTGGCAGGTGTCCCTGCCGGGCGCCGACAAGAGCTTCGTGGCGGAACTCACCGAGGTGATTCCGCAGGAGCGCATCGCCTGGCGTACGACCGAGGGGGTCCACCACGCGGGTGTGGTCACCTTCCACCGGCTCAGTGAGACGGAGAGCCGGGTGACGCTTCAGATCGAGTACGACCCCAAGGGATTCGTGGAGCACTTGGGCGCCCTCACCAACCTCGACTCGACCTTGGCCAACTACGACCTGGGCGAGTTCCAGCGGATGGCCGAGCAACGGGCCCGAACCTGACGGGTCGCACGCGTCCGCGGGCAGATCCGGCAGGTGCCGGGCCGTGCCTCGAATGGGCCCGTCCGGAGTAGAGCAGTACCGATACTTCAGGTCGGGCGCCGGGCCATTGGGGTGATCTGCCATTGCCTGTAGGGCACTTCGAGCGTTCTCGGGTCGGACGCGGCACCCCTCGTGACGCGTCGTTCCGAGATCCATGGGAGTCATCATGCGCATGCGTTCCGCTCTGACCGCGACCGTTCTCGCCGCCGGAATCCTGCTGGGTGGCGCCGGGGCCGCCCTGGCGGACGGCGCGGGCGTCGAAGGAGAGTACTTCTCCGGAGGCGCGTCGCGTTTCCAGTCCGACTGCTCCTCGGCCGCGGCGATTCCGGCGCAGTTCGGCCCGGTCTTCACCCACTCGTGTGCGGTCGAGGCCGAGCGCGAGCACGCCGAGTTCGGGCACTTCACCGGCTTCGGTTCCGGTCACTGACGCTCATGGCTTCCCGGGGGCCCCGCCCATGGCGGGGCCCCCGACGCGTCACCGCGCACCGTGGGTGACTCCACGGTCACTGTCGGCAGGACCCGCTCCCCGCGCCGGCCCGCACGCCGTCACGCCGTCACGCCGTCACGCCGTCACCTCAGCCTGCCGACCGGGTCGGGCTCCCGGCGTGCCGGCGTGGGCGCTCCCCCGCACTCTGGACACATGGCTACAGACGGACTGCGCGTGATCGTGGACCCGCCCGACGAGCACGGCGGACGCCGGGTCCTGGTCGACGGGAAGATCCTCGGCACCGCCCTCGGCCCCGCCGATGTCCTCGAATTCCTGCGCCGGGCCGGACTCGACCCGGACGAGGTCGCGCCCTACGGCGCGGGCCTCGTCGATTGGCAAGGGGGCGGCCCCGCGGAATGGGGCGCACGCTAGGTCGTCTCTTTCGGATCGTGTCGGTCGCGGTCGCGGTGTCCGGTGCCGTGCCTGGCAAGGCGGAGGGGACCCGTGTACTGGACGTACTCGGGTACCCCGACAACGCCGCCAGGGGCGGTACCGGGCGCCGCGGCCCCGGCAAGATCCGAAAGAGACGGCCTAGGCCTGTGGGGCCCGGTCTGGCCCTCGCCACGTTCGCGGAAGCCCGGCAGCGGCAATTACCCGTGAGGTAATCGCGCCGCCCGACCACCCCGGCTACGTTCTGGTCGTCGCTCACGCCCCCGGAACGAAGGAGCCCCGCGGTGCCCGCTTACGGCTTCGCTCATCTCCGCAGCCGCCGGAACCACTCCGACATCATCGAGTACCTGGAGCGCATCCAGGCGACCCTCGACCCCTTCGCCGGCCGCTTCGTCATCCACGGTCCGCCGGTCGACGTCGTGGAGGGGACGTGGCCCGGCAGCATGGTGCTGATCGAGTTCCCCGGCCTGGCCGAAGCCCGCGCCTGGTACGACTCCCCCGCCTACCGGGCCATCCTGCGCTTGCGGACCGATCACATCGAAGGCGACGTGCTGCTGATCGAGGGCGTCGGCCCGAACTACGACCCGGCCGAGCGCGCTCGTGCAGTGCGAACAGAAGCAGTGCGCACAGACGCCGTGCACACAGACGCCGTGCGCACAGAAGCAGGCCGAGCGGGGCGCCCGTAGCACGTGGCCTCTTCGGGGCCGCAAGCGATTTCCGACGACGCGACCCCCGCACCCGCCGATTCCGGCCAACCTCTCCCGTGTCCGCGCCCGGGAGCCCGACGGCACCCGAACACGATCAGCTGCCACGCCAAGGGGGCCGTCGCCACGAGGTCGGCCAGATCCCGCTGCTCCCGCCGCCGGCCTGCGCTCTACTCACTCCCTCCAGTTCCCCCGCGATCCCGCGACCCCGCGACCGCCGCTGCGCACACCGCGCCTGCGGTCCGGTGTCCCCTGCGCGGACGCGGGCGAACCGGCCTCCGAGTCAACCTGGTTGAAGGGGAATCGAGATGCCCGAGCAGCAGGCCGAGACAGTGAAGACCGCCGCGCCACCGGCCCCTCCGGAGTTCAAGTACACCTGGGGCCGGCACAACGAGACCATGGAGTCGCTGACGCTCGGGCAGATGGCCCGCCGTGTTCCCGCCGCCCTGCGACAGACCGCACGGCTCGCCCTCGCCGTCAACCGCACCGCCTTCCACGTGTTGGTCGCCGCCCAGGTCCTGGGCGGGATCTGCACGGCGGCAGCCCTGGCGGCGGTCTCCCGGGCGATGGTGCCGCTCCTGGCCGGCGACGGCGTCCAGGATCGGATCGCGGCGGCCCTCTGGCCGCTGGTCATCGCCGCGGCGATGACCGCGCTCGGCGCGCTGGCCTCCCTCGCCTCCGGCAGCGCGGCCCGTCGCCTCAACCCCGGTATGGCCACCCTCGCCGACCTCGCCATGGTCGACGCCCACATGGACGTCGAGCTCGCCGCCTACGACGCCCCCGACTTCACCGAGAGGTCCGAGGCCGCCGAGACCGGATCCGCCCGCTCCGCCATGCTCCTCCAGGATGCCCTCGGGTTCACCGGTGGCCTCATCGACATGATCGCCGTGGCGTCGGTGCTCGCCGTGGTCCATCCCGTCCTGCTGCCGCTGCTCCTGCTGTCGGTGGTGCCCCGCGGGCTCGGATCGGTGTATGCCGCCCGCCTCGACTACCGGCTCCACAACCAGACGATCGCCTCCCGCAACATCAAGCACATGATGCGCTGGCACCTGACCACCCCGAAGCTCGCCGACGAGCTGCGCGGCAACAGCATGCGGCCGTACGCGCACCACTGGTACGCGGCCGTCTGTGAGCGCATCGATTCCAAGATGGTCGGCTCGGCGCCCCGTTACCTCGTCGTCCATTTGATCGCCGCCACCGCCTCGGGTGTCTTCGTGGTGGCGACGTACGGGGCACTGGCCGGGCTCGTCGTCGGCGGGTACATGGCCATCGCGGCCGCCGGTACGGCGATCGTCGCCATGCGGACCTCGACCGCGGCCCTTTCGCAGCTCGTCGTCTACGGGGCGGCCATGTTCCAGCACGCGCTGTACCTCGGCGACTACACCGCCTTCGTCGAGGAGGCCGCCGAGAAGTCGGGGCCGCGCGGCCCGCAGGTGATGGAGGCCGCGCCGGAGAAGATCCGGCTGGAGGAGGCCGGTTACACCTACCCCGGCAAGGACGCTCCGGCGCTCGGGCCGATCTCCCTCACCCTCTCGCGGGGCGAGGTCGTCGCCGTCATCGGGGAGAACGGCGCGGGGAAGTCCACCCTGATCCGCCTGTTGACCTCGCTGACGGCGCCGACCTCCGGCACCGTCGCCTGGGACGGCGTCCCGACCTCCGACGCCGATCAGCGCAGCGCCTGGCGACACGTCGGCCTCGTCACCCAGTCGTACGGGCACTGGCCGTTCTCCGCACGCGAGAACATCACGCTCGGCCGGCCTGATCCGCGCGGTGAGCAGGCCGTCTGGGACGCCTTGGACGCCGTGGGCATGCGGTCGGCCGTAGAGGCATTCCCGAACGGTCTGGACACTCTCCTGGCCCGCTCGTTCTGGGGCGGGCACGAGCCCTCCGGCGGCCAGTGGCAACGTCTGGCGTGCGGGCGGGCGTTCCACCGGAAGCCGGGTCTGTTGGTCATGGACGAGCCGACGAGCGCGATGGATCCGCGTGGGGAGCACATGGTGTTCTCCGGTCTGCGGGAGATGAAGCAGGACCGGATCACCGTGATCGTCACGCACCGGCTGGAGAACTGCCGACTGGCCGACCGCATCGTCGTCCTGGACGGCGGTCGGATCGTCGAACAGGGTTCGTTCGACGAGCTCGCGAACCTGGAGGGGGGCCGGTTCCACGAGTTGTACGCGCTCTCCCAGGACCGCTGACCTCGTGGGCTGTCGCTTCGGGTTCACCTCGCCGGGGGCCTGACACCACTCGTGTTCCGAGCCGTCCACGGCGACGTGGTGGACGGAGCACGGGCGGTGCCCTCGTCGGCGCGGGCTGCGACCACACCGCCCCGGCCGGTCAGTGGCGGCCGGGGTCCGCGACCGCTCCCGCTCGGCTGGGCTCGGGTACCGACTCCCTCAGTTCGGCGAGGAGTTCGCTCTGGCCGACCAGCAGCTCGGTCAGGATGCGGCGAGCCGCGCGGAGGAGTTCGGCGACGTCACCGCCGGCCAGGGCGTAGCTGACGGTCGAACCGTCGCGCATGGAGACGACGATGCCCGAGCGGCGCAGTACGCCCAGTTGTTGGGAGAGGTTGGAAGCCTCTATGTCGATCTCGGCCAGGAGTTCGCGTACGGGCATCGGTCCGCTCTGCAGGAGTTCGAGGACACGGATGCGGACGGGGTGCCCGAGCATCCGGAAGAACTCGGCCTTCGCCTGGTAGAGGGGGACCTGCATTCCCACGAGTGCTCCTGCCGTCGAGGGGACATGGGGGCGTCGGCGGGGCGCCCGCCGCTCTCCAGCCTTCCGCCCGGCGGGCCCACGCGTGCCGCGTATGAACAGTTTCGGATGTGCCGAGTTGAAGACTTCTTCAACTCGTGGGCATGCGTGGGCCCCTGGGCATCGGTGTCTAGAGCTCCAGCGCTTCCTCGATGCGCTTGAGCTGGTGGCGGGCCATGGCCAGGTTGGAGTTGCGCTTGTCCAGGACCACGTACAGGAACAGACCGGTGGTCCCGCGGCCCTTGAGCAGCCTGATCAGGTGGTACTGGCTGCCGAGGGTGATGAGCAGGTCCTCGATGTCGTCCTGTAAACCCAGCATCTCCATGGTCCGGTTCTTCGCCCGGATCACGTCCGTGTTCCCGGCGGCGGCGACCAACAGGTCGAGGTCCTTGCCCCCGCCGAGGGTTCCCAGTGCCATGCCGCTGGTGTAGTCGACCAGCGCGACACCCAGCGCGCCCTCGATCGAGGTCATCGTCTCCTTCAAGGAGACTTCCACATTCGCCATCGTCGCCCTCTTCCTCACTGCTCTTCGTCGATGCGTCGACGCCCGGCACCCGCGTGGCTGCCCACCGCGGGACCGGGCTGTTTGCGCTCACCACGCTAGTGATCGTGCGCGGCGACGGGAGCGGAACAGAGCGTTTGGCGCGTTTTCCCCCTCAGCCCGGCGTGTGGTTCACCGCACGCCGAGGGTGAACGAGGCCCGGTAGCCGGCCCCGTCGGCGACCGGGCTGAGCGTCAGGAGCTTCCCCTTCGCCGCGAAGCGGTCGTCACGGGTGTTGGGGTGGGCCGGGGCCTTGCGGCGGGAGTACGGCTCGCGCCGGTACACCTGGCGCAACAGGTCCTCCGGCAGGAACAGTTGGGTGGCGGCCTCGGTGCGTGCGTCGGGGTGCACCTTGACGTGGACGTGCGGGGCGATGTGGGCGTACCAGCCGGGCACGATCGTCCGGAAGGACACCTTGCCGGAGGCGTCGGTGAGCTGGGTGCCGCGCAGGAACGTGGCGCCGTCGGCCGAGTACTTACCGAGGGCGTCCGCCTGCCAGACGTCCACGGCGACGCCGGCCAGGGGCCGGCATCCCCGCGCGGCGCGCACCACGGTCAGGTCAAGGCGCAGCGGCACGCCACCTCGGTCCTCCACGATGTCCGGGCGGACCTGCGCGTCGGGGACGTAGTAGGGGCCTTCGCCGGACTCCGGCGACAGGACGCAGGCGGGTGCGGCCGTCGGCGCGGTCGCGGTGCCCGCCGACACGGTGACCGGTACGGCGTCGACCCGGTCGGGGGGACCGGCCTTGGTCGTGCTGCCCGCACAGCCCGAGGCGAGGGCCGCGACGCCGGCCGATCCGGCGGCCAGCAGGACCGCGCGACGGCTCGTCGAGGACGGATCGGTTTCGGCCATGGGGCACCCCCGGGGAGTTACGGCGTCGTGGACGGTTCCACCCTCCCCCACCGCGGGCCTCCGCTGCCCCAGCCTCACTCGAAGTGCCACCCGTACGCTGCACCGGCCCTCGTGGGGACTCCGCCTTGCGGGTGACGCACCCCTACGGACGATCCCGGTACCGGGGACCGGCGGACGAGGCACCGGGGTGTGCCTGCTCGGCCTGCCGCGGTGAGTGGTGCTCGGGGAAGAGGTGGCGGATGCCGGTGAGGTGCAGCATGCGTTCCAGGAAGGGGGGTGCGTTGTCCAGGTGGAGCCGTACGGCGCCGGTGGTGGTCTTCCGGTGGATCATCAGGAGGGTGGCGATCCCCGTCGAATCGCAGAACTGCAACCCCGCGCAGTCGAGGTGCAGGTCGGTCGGGTGCGGGTGGGCGTCGAGGGACTGTTCGGCACCTCGTGCCAGTTCGTCGCTGGTGTCGTAGTCCAGGTCACCGGCGAGGTGGAGACGTGCGGTACCCGACCCGGCTTCGACGGTGAGGCTCAAGGAGGAGGGGGGCGGGGGGTTCATGCGGCTGCTCCGGGGAGTGTGCCTGCCGGTCCCGGTGCGCCGTGCGGGCCGGGTGGAGGGAGCGGGCGGGTGGGCGGTGGGCTGTGCGGGCGCCGATGTCCGGCTGTGGTGTCTTCCGTGTGGCGATCACGCTGTGTACCTACCCCGGGTGTGACCGTTCACCGCGCTCAGGTGGGTGGTCAGGGGTGCGGTGATCGCGACGACGGCCATGTCGTCGTGGGCACCGTTGCGCAGCCATTGGGACGCGAGCATCTGGACGCGTTCGACGACGGCCTCGGCAGGCATGTCCGTGCAGTGCGACAGGGCTCGCTTCAGGCGTTCCTCGCCGAACAGTTCGTCGCCCAGCGGCCCTCCGCGGGCCTCGGTGAACCCGTCGGTGTAGAGCAGGCAGGTCTCGCCAGGGTCCAGCATGACCTCGACGGTGTGGGCCTCGATGGTGTCGAGGGCTCCGATCAGGGTGCCGTGGGTGGGAACCTCCTCGACGCCGCCGTCCGTATGGAGCACCAGCGGGCTGGGGTGGCCGGCGGAGGTGAGCCGCAGTCGCACCTGGTTCTCGGTCCGCTGGACCGAGGCCAACACCATGGTCGCGAAGCGGGCGTGGTGGGACGTGAGGAGTGCGCCGTTGAGGAGCTGGAGCATCCGCTCGTGGTCTTCGGCCATGGGTGTCAGCGCCTGCAGCGTGTTGCGGATCTTTCCCGTCAGGATGGCGGCGTCCAGGCCCTTGCCGCACACGTCGCCGAGGACCACCAGTGAGGCTTCGGTGTCAGTGCTGCCGGGGTGGATGTCGTAGAAGTCGCCTCCCACCCGTTCACTGGCGTCGGCGGGCCGGTAGCCGCCCGCGAACTCCACCCCGTGGAGCCGGCGCAGCCGGGGAGGCAGCAGGTCGCGCATCAGGGTCCGGGTTATGGCGCTCTGCTCGCTGTAGAGCCGGGAGGCGGACAGGGCGGCGCCGGCCCGGGCGGCGAACAGTCGGGCGAACACCTCCTCGTTCTCGCTGAACTCGGAGCGGTCCGTGCCGCGGAGCAGCACCATCGCTCCGGCGGGCACGCCGTGGCCGGGCAGCGGGGTGACGACGACCGACCGGATCGGCCCGGTGAAGCCGGACGGGAGGATCCAGTCGGGCAGGGTCGCGGGATCGATCCAGCGCGAGGGCGCCGGCGGGAACCCTTGCAGCGCCTCGCTGAGCCCGGGGACCTGTGCCGGATCCGCCGCGATCAGGGTGCGGGTGACGTCCTGGCCCGCGACGGCATGGGCGAGGGGCAGTTTGCGGCCGGACGTCGGGGTGACCACGATCGCCACGTCCGCGAGGTACTGGGCGGCCAACCGCGCGGTGGCCAGCATGCACCGGTCGGAGTTGAGCGAGGCGAGCAGGATGTTGGAGGCCTCCGCGAGGAACCTGGTGCGCTCCCGTTCCGTGGCGAGCGCCTCCTCGGCCCGTCGTCGGTCCGTGTCGTCGACGAGCCACCACACCACGAGTTCGTCCCGGCCCCGGGTCGCGTGGGCCGCGTAGCTCTGCGCCGAGATCCGCCCCGAAACGGAGGGGAGGCTCCCCGGATCAGGGGAGCCCCGGGCCGGCAGTCGGGTGTGCGCGACCGCTTCCTCGTGGCCCCTCGCCAGCCAGGCGGGGACCACGTCCGGCATGCGCGCCCCGGGCAGCGCGCCCGCCAGCAGGAGGGTGGCCGCGGGGTTCGCCTCCACGACGGTACCGGCCTCGTCGGCCACGATCACGGGACAGGGCGCCAGCTCCCAGAGGTCGGGCCGGGGGCGACGTTGAGTCCTCGTGACGGAGATTCCCTCGGTAGAGGCCATGAAGGGGGGCCCGCCTGCGGCGAACCTCACCACCTTCCCACTCGACGAAAAATGCTTGCCTTGAGGCAAGCATCCCGCAGCCGCGAGCACCACGGCAACCCGCGCCCGAACGCCGCCCGTTCGGGGGATCGCCCCCGTTCACCTCCTCGCGCAATGCCATCGAATCCTGCACGGAACAGTCGTCAAGTGTCCGGGAGGGGCCCTCGTCGGACCGGCCGGCCCGTGCGCCCGCGCACACTCCCGCGGCATGCGCGGAACGGGCCCGTGAGCGCGGTTCGCCGTCAGCCCCACATGCCACACTGCGGCCATGTCGCTCGCTGATCTCACTCTCCGCGCATGGCGGTCCTACGACCTGCCCACCGCTCGCCGCCTGGCCCGGGAGGCCGCCGCCCTCGTGGGCGGCCGGGTGACGCTCGTGGAGAGCACGGTGCACCTCGGCGCCCCGCTCCACCGCGTCCGGATCGAGTGGAACGGGCAGGAATTCGCCCTCATACCGGGCGGGTCGGTGTCCCTCGGCTTCGATCTCGACACCTGGCGGCCGACGCCGGCGCAGGCCGCCGACTACGCCGAGAGCCTGGAACAGGGCTACGGCCACGGAGCAGATCTGCGGAGCCACCTCGCGCGGGTGCTCAGTCCCCGCCGGACGGTTCGGGTGGCCACCCTGCTCATGGCCGTGGAGGATGAGGACCTGACGGAACCCCCTGCCCACATGCCGGCCGTTCTCGCGGCCCGCGGCCTGCGCATGCCGAGCCCCGACGAGTGGGAACACGCCTGTGGCGCCGGGGCCGACACCCTCTTCCGGTGGGGGAACGAAGCTCCCCTCGACCGCATCCCCTACGGGGACGACACCGGCCCACACAACCAACCGAGCGCCTTCGGGCTGCGCATCGCCTACGACACCTACCGCGCGGAGCTGACGAGCGACGTCGCCGACGTCCACGGGGGCGACGGCGGCGAGTCGGTGTGCGGCGGCTACGGTCGCATGCCGGCCTGGCTTCCCCTGGCCACCGCCAACCGGAACCCTTTCATGGCCGATTTCGTGTACGGGCCGGAAGGGGAAGACCTCTGCGAGGACTTCTCCACCCGGCCGGTCCTCGCGCTCTGAGCGGGGACCGGCGCAGGTCGACGTCGTCAGGGCGGACGGCTACGGGGCGGTGGCTGCCGCGGGGGCCTCGTCCAGCTCCCAGGCGTGGCGCTTGAACTCGCGCGCGAAGTCGGCGTGGTCCTCCCACTGGCGGGCGATGCCACGCAGCACGTCCCAGTGGTGCTCGACCGCCTGGTCGATGACGCGGCGTACCGTCGGGTCCGCCGCTTCCCGCTGTCCGATGAGGTTCTTGGCCACGGATGCCTCCAGTGCCGCGTTGCGCAGCGCGCGCAGGGCGCGGGAGGTGTCGTCCATGGCGAAGCCGTTGTCGCTGCCCGTCTCCGCGGCGAAGAGCGGGGTGAGCCGCGCCTCGATGAATGCGGTGATCCGCTCGAAGTGACGTACGTCCATCGGAGGCTCCATCTCGGTCGTCCTGGGTGTCGTGCCGCAGGTACGGCGTGAGCGGGAGCGCTCGCGCCGGTGATCACTATCCCGCAGCCCGGACCTCCCTCCTGACCTGGGGGGGGCCGCCCGGTGCGCGCCCGGCGGCGGGGCGGTCACGGGCAGGGGCGTGTCTTGCCGGGCCTCCCCCAGGTGGCGGGATTGTTCAGTCCCGGCGGTTGGTCGGGCAGCAGGCCGCAGGCCATCCATGTGGTCACGCTCTTGTCGAGGTGTGACTCGAGCACGTAGACGGCCTTGTTGGGGGGGTGCTTGTGGCGGCTGTCCAGGGAGAGGAGGCCGGAGGCACCCGAGAAGTTCTGCACTCCCGGATTGGAGAGCCGGGCGTACACGTCCGTCGGTTGGAACGGCGCGCTGCTGTTCTCGACCGTCTTGTACTGGGCGTAGACCGAGTTGATGACCTCCGAGGCGACGCGGAGGGCGTCGTAGGCACCGGCGGCGTTTCCTTCCGGGACCGATCCGTCCTTGAAGACGTTCCGGAAGCGGGAGGTGAACTCCGAGTAGGGGCTGTCGGCACTCTCCTTGCCGTTGGAGTTGTTGAACATCACGTAGTAGGGCCTCAGTACGGAATGCTTCCTGAGCATGTCCTCCGGGTCCTGGAGGTATTTGGCGGCCGTGCTCTCGGAGAGGACGGCGACCTGTTTGCCGTCGGCCTTGCGGCAGTCGGCGGTGCCCTGGAGCGCGTCGAAGAGTCCCGGCATCTCGCCCGAGCGGCCCGCGTAGACGATGAATCCGCCCGTGGCGCGGACCTCCGCGCAGATGTCGCGGGCCACTTCCGAGACGATCTGCCCGTTGCGGTGCTCGTAGTAGGGGACGGTCACCACGCTGCCGCCCGTGTAGAAGCGGGTGAACTTGGTCTGGAGGTCGGAACTGAAGAACTCGTCCTCGGGGTCGTAGACCACCACGGCCGTCCGTTTGCCGTCCTTGGCCGTCGCCAGCTCGCCGATCTGCTCGGAGTACGAGGCGAACTCGGCCATGACCTCGGCGATGCGGTCGTCCGAGGGCGACACCTGGAAGTAGTAGGCGGGGGCCCGTTCGTCCACCATCTTGCTGCCGGTGACCGAGTTGCCGATGACGGGGATGCCGGCGGCGGAGAGTTCCGCGACCGCCGCGAACGAGGCGGGCCGGCTCTGCGTGATGCCCACGACGGCCGCGATCTTGTCCCGGTCCTTCCTCTTGACGATCTCCTGCGCGATGTCCGGGCCCTGGGTGTTCTGCGATCCGTAGGCGAAGTACTTTCCGGAGTTGGCGATCAGCAGTCGGATCTGGACGACGTCGCCCTCGCGGCTGTTCACCTGGTTCTGGGCGGTGAGGGCGCCCCGCAGGCTCTGGATGCTCACCGGCGTCGAGTCGCCGGGCTCCGCCGTGAGCGGAGCGAAGAACACCACGGTGCGGTACGGGCGTCCGCTTCGCGCCGCGTCCTCGTTCTGCCGCGCGGCGACGGTCTCCAGGGACAGGAGCTCGTCGTCGCGTCCCGCGATGCCCAGGTGGCACTCGCTTCCGTCGGTGACACCGACGATCTCCCCCGAGCCCACCTGGTGGCAGGAGGGCGGCGACGGGGTCGTGTTCGTGAGCACGAAGAGTCCCGCGGCCACGAGGGCGAGCACCAGGACGGGGGCGGCCACGGCGCGTGCGTAGTCACCCCGACCGTTCGCCCGTACCTCCACCTTCGGGTTCGTCTCCAGCCAGCGGTCGGCCGGCCCGTCGTCGTCGCTCGCGGACAGCGGGACGAGGTGGACCGCCGACGCGGAGCGCCGGGTGTAGAGGGCGTGGACGCGGTCGGCGAGACCGGTGACGCTGCGGGGGTCGGCGGGTACCGTCTGCGCGTACGACGGCGCTCCGCCGGCCAGGGCTCCCAGCACCATGAGCGGCGCGGGCGGTTCGGTCCGGACGATGTCCGCGTAGGTGTCGAGCAGTTCGCGTACGGGCGTGCCCTCCTCGCCGACCTCCGGGAGGAGCAGGACGAAGGGCCAGCGCCGGCGGCTGCGGTAGATCCAGAGGCGGGAGGGCTTGGCGGCGCGGGACAGGTCGTTGAGCAGGGCCATGAGCAGCATGCGCTGGATCAGTGCGTGGTTGTGGCGCGAGGTGCCGGACCGGGTGATGGTCAGCGCCATCCGCAGGAAGTTCGCGCCCTTGGGTCTGCGGGAGCCGACCCAGCGCAGGGAACGGCGTCTGCTGAGCCACAGCCCGTAGAGGCGGCGGGGCAGTCCGACGACGAGGAGTTGGAAGAGGGAGAGCCAGATGTTCACCAGGAAGCTGCCGCCGGTGGCGCCGGCGACCCTGGCCAGGGTGCCCAGGAGCGGTCGTCTGGAGAGGAGTTGGGTGTAGAGCTCGTCGCGCAGCCGGCGTCGTTTGCCGGCCGCCGACCCGGCGCCGACGGAAACGTCCAGGACGGCGCGGCAGGTGTGGAAACGCGGAAGCCGGAGTTCCCCCGCGTCGTGGGGCATCGAGTTCTCCAACTGGTCGACGAAGGCGTCGAGCAGGGCGACGTGTTGCTCCGTCTCGGCGCCGGGCAGCTCGCCGAACGGTGTCTCGGGCGCGGTGGCGTCGCCGTCTTCGAGGAGTGCGTGCGGGACGAGGTCGACGGTGCGGTCCAGGTCCCGTTCGTACAGGCGGTCCCGGTAGCCCAGGATCACCGTGCGCGCCGTGGATTCCTGCACGGAGCCGGGGGCGCCGGGATCCCGTTTCAGCAGGACCACGGGTAACCGGCGGCTTTCGCCCCGGTCGGCGGCGAACGTGTCGAACTGCTCGATCAGGTACTCGATCCCCTGCGGAAGCGGCCGTTGCACACTGCTCCTCTGCGCGCGTCGAGGCGACAGGCGGCGTCGCCCGCCATCCTGCGGACACACCGCCGCGAGACAGAACGCGGCCAGGAGAGAACCTGCCCTGGCGATCGTGGCCGACCGCCCGCCCCCCGACGGCAGTGAGTTCCGCCACGTTAGCGGCGCGAGGCACTGTCCCGCCGGGAAACGCGTGGGTTGCCCGGGGGCCGGCGGGACGGGCCGGGGGCCTGCGGCCCCTGAGCGGACCCCGGCCCCGACCCGACGGTCTTGAACATGTTCAACGAACCCCGTAGGGTCACGGTTGTGAGTTGAACGCGTTCAAGCGCGAGGTGGCTCTGCGCGTGCGGCGCAATCGGAGGGGGTCCGCGATGACGGTGCTGGTGAATCTGATCGTCACCCTGGGCATGCTGGGAATCGTTCCCGCGGGGCTGCGCCTGATCGATCCGGTCGCACTGCGCGGCCTCGCCCGGCCGTGGCCGCTCCTCGCCGCCCCCGGGGCTCTCTGCCTGTGGCTCCCGCGCGGCGCCCTCGCCATGGTGCTCGCCGGACTCTACGCGTCCGCCACCCTGGCCCTCGCGGCGCGGGCCCCGGCCCGGTTGCTGCGGACCCGTTCCCTCGCCCCACCCGAGATCGCCGTGCTGACCGCGCTCGTCGCGCCCTCGGTGGCCGGGACGGCCCTGGTCGCCGAACGTGGCGGACACCGCCTCTTCGGCTTCGACCTCGACATCCTGGCGCTGACCGTTCCGCACTTCCACTTCGCCGGATTCGTCGCCGCCCTGGTCGCCGGGCTGGTGTGCCGGGCCGCTCCTCGCTCCGCCGGCGGCCTCTCGCGCGCGGCGGCGTACAGCGTCCCCGCGGGCACGCTCCTCGTGCTCCTCGGCTACTTCGTCGACGACTGGGCCGAGCTGGTGGGCGCCGTGGTCCTGACCGGCGGGATGTGGACGGTGGCCCTGCTGACCTGGCGGGAGATCCGTCCACGGGCCGGCGGACGCGTCACCGGCGCACTGCTGTCGACCTCGGCCGCCGTCCTGGTGGCCACCATGCTGCTCGCCCTGTGGTGGGCCCTCGGCGAGGCCACCGGCATCGCTCATCCCACCCTCACGTGGATGGCCGCCACCCACGGCCTCGGAAACGCCCTCGGATTCGCCCTCTGCTCGATGCTCGCCTGGCACCGGCTGGGCCCCGACCTGACGGAGAAGACCCCATGACCCGCCTCTTCAGCGCCGCCCGCGACACCGTCAACTACCCCGAGGCGGGCGCCACGGCCCGTCACCCGCTGCCCGCCGGGTACAACCACCTGGAGTACCGCGTCCGGATCGGGCACGGCCGGCCCGACCTGGCGACGGCCGGGGCTGCGGTCACCACCCTCCGGGCGCACCGCGCCTCGGGGATGCGCGTCGCCACGACGCAGGAGGGCCCCCTGCGTGCCGGCCGCCGGGTGGAGGTCGGCATCGGTATCGGACCGCTGCGCGTCACCGCTCCGTGTCAGGTGATCTGGACGGCGTACGAGCCCGACCGCATCGGTTTCGCGTACGGGACGCTGGAGGGGCACCCGGAGTGCGGCGAGGAGTCCTTCGTCGTGGACATGGACGCCGACGGCGCCGTGTGGTTCACCGTGACCGCCTTCAGCCGGCCCGGCTGCTGGTACACCCGCCTCGCGGGCCCGGCGGTACCGGTCCTGCAACGCGCCTACGCCCGACTGCTGGGGCACACGCTGCGCAAGCTGGTCCGGGCCGGCTGACGCCGGGGCGGTGAACTCCTCATTTGGTCGCCGCGGCTCCCGAGTCCGGGGACCGCTGAAGCCCCGACGCGTCGACCGCCTCGAAGTCCGATCCCTTGACGGCCTTGAGCGCGTCGAGGTCGGAGTTGCTCCAACCGGCGTTCTCCTCACCGGTGATGAACCAGGGCGAGCCGTTGTCCGCGACGATGGCGCCGTACGTCTTGAGCGCCTCGGCCACGGCCTTGGCCTGCGGGCCCATCTTCGAGGTGTCCACCGAGCTCTTCAGCCGCAGCCGCAACCCCATGGGCGGCAGTGACGTGTCCGCCGCGGCGCCCGCGTGGTGCCGCGCGGGCCAGACGTGGCTCTGGTCCGATCGCGGCACGGTGACACGGATCGCGTGGTCGATGTGCCCGGTGGCCGCCTCCTCCTGGCGCGCGAGGCCGGGGAGGATGGCGAGGCCCGCGGCGTCGGCGGACGTCCACCCGTCGGGTCGGAGCCTGTTGCTCGTCAGGTCGAAGACCGCTCCCCCGCCGGCGTGCCAGGCATTGGCGCCCTGCTGCTTCGCGTTCCAGAGTTCGTAGGACTTGCACAGGTCGCGGTCCCATACGACGACGTGACGGTCCCCGTCGCTCGCCGGGCCGTTCTCGATCTTGGCGTTCTCCGGGATCCGGTACCCGGACTTGTCGCTCTCGTCGGCGTAGTCCAGGGTCACCTTCGTCTCCGGCAGCTTCGTGTCCGTGACGGTGATGGGGATGCCGATGGGTTGGCCGTCGACGAGCCCCGACCCGAAGTCGGGGTGCAGGGGTTCGTCGGCGCCGATCGAGGACACGTACCGCGCGGAGTTCGGGTGCACGGGAAGCTTGTCCACGGGCGCACGCCAGAAGCTGTCCGGCAGGGAGGTCGCGCAGGTTCCGTCGGCGGCGGCCACGGCGCTCCCGGACATCACCGCGCTCCCTGCCAGCAGGCACGCGACGACGGTGGCGGCGGTGGCGATCGCGGGGATTCCGTCACGTGCGCGCCGGTCAGCCGTTCGTTTCGTCGTCATCGATCGTCCTAGGTGTTCGTGCGTGGGCGCACGCGGCCAACAGGCGCGGCCAGGAAGACGACATCCGGGGCAACCGGGGCTTTTCGGCTGCACTCGTCCATGGTACGGCCGGAGCGGAGCCCACGCGCCTTTCCGCTGCCCCCCGCCCCCAGGCACGGGGAACGCGGAAATCAGGTGAGACGCCGGGCCCCTTGCTGTTGGATGGCCGGAATGAGCAACTCCCATCACAATCCCTGGCACGAGCGGTGGTACCGGGAGGGCGGCGTACCCCTCCGCTACGTCCTGACAGAGGAGCGGGACCACGGGGAGGAGGAACGGGACCTCCCCTACGCCCACGGGTACACGATGTCGGCGAAGTGCGCCGAGGTGGAAGGGTTGTTCAGCGAACTGCCGCCTCCCGCCGTGCCCCGGGAGAAGCTGATGCTCTTCTCGTGCACGCCTTTGAACCGGCCCCGCGCCGCCGTCGACGGCGAGGGCGACGGCGACGGCCGGCTCGGTGACCTGCGGATCGAGGTGACCTACCAGGGCGAGAGGATGGACGGCTGGGCCTACGGCCTGTCCGACGCTCTCGTCGTGGGTCACCGGACCTGCCGGGAGGACCCCTCACGCGTCGACATCGCCGTGGAGGCGGCGGTCCACACGCCCGACTGGTCCTTCGGTACCCCGCCGGACGCATTGCGCGCGCAGTTCGGATTCGAGCTCTCCGGCGCCCTGGGCGATGACCCCCTCGGCTCCGGTCCTTTCGAGTCCGCTTCCTACGGCTCGTGTGTGGCGGCGCCGCAGCTCTTCGACTCCCGGAAGGCGCCGGAGCAGGCCCTGCTCCGGCTCCTCGGTGTCGATCCCGATGCGCCGCTCCTGGCCGGGGACGACCGCCCCACGCCGACGGACATCCTCGCGATCGACCGGACGGGCCGGGTGATGGCGAGCCGCCACGCCCGCCTGCGGGTCATCGGAGTGAAGCCTTCCGTCCTCGGCTCCGGCCTCCTGGACATCGAGGTCGCCGGACGGGTCGACGACAAGCCCCCGCCGGCCCTGGAGGCCGTGTGGACGCTCTGGCGTGAGGGGCGGCCCACCGAACCCCACCGGTGGACGCGCTTCCCGGAGGAGTCGTTGCGCGAATGGCTCTGGCTCACGCACAAGAGCGCGGGCCCCGACCGGCAGGGCGGCCGCCACCACTTCGACGGCAGGCTCGTGACCGGCCCGTCCGCTCTGTACTGCGCACTCGGGGAGGCCGTCAACGGCCCCGGAGGCTACTACGGCAGGTGCTGGAACTCGCTGTTCGACTGCCTGTCCGGCGGGTACGGCGCCATCCCGCCCTTCACCCTGGTGTGGCACCACTTCTCGGCGTCGCGCGACGCCTTGGCGGGGCACGGGTCGGTGGCCGGCGTGTCGTACGCCGAGGAGGTCGTCGATCGCCTGCGGGCCTTCGGCGTGAGCGTCGAACTCCGCCAGGCCCTGTCGGTTTCGCCCACGACGACGGCACGGGCCCCCTCGCCGTGAGGGAGCCCGTGCCTGTGGTGCCACCGGCGGTTCCCGCTTCCGCCGTCAGGTGCGCGTGATGATCAATCCGTCACGTCCGGCCAGATGTTGAAATCCGTGTCGTCGACGACGTCCTCACCCAGACCGAGCCCCGCGCCGAGCGCCAGGTAGCGCTCGTAGCGGGCCTCACTGATCGGTACGAAGTATCCCTTCACGGCACGGAGCAACAACCGGAACCCGAGGTCCGCGTCGACGTCCGCGACCCGGTACAGGGCCGGTACGACACCGGGGAGCGGACTGTAGCAATGGTGGGCGGTGGCCTGCTCCAGGGCGGGTCCGACCGACCTGATCTCGGCGCGTACCGCCTCCTTCAGCGCTTCGTCCGCCGCCGTCGCGGCGGCGTCGGGCGTGAAGGAGGGGTCGGCGCGCCGGATCCTGTCGGTGCAGATGTCCGCGATCCGGCGCAGCCACACCCGGCCGTCGATTTCGAGCCGCTCCAGGTCGAAGGCCCGGAACGTCCCCGCCAGCCACAGGACCTCGATGTCCCGACTGGACAGTGGTGAGTCCAGGAGCACGAGACAGTCCCGCAGCAGCTGATGGGCGAACGCTCCGTCGAACCGGTCGGCCACGCTCGTGACGACGTCCAGGCCGGCGGTCTCGCTGTTGACCGCGGGATAGCGGATCCACTTGATCAGTCCGCTGAGCCCGATGTCGACACCGAGGTGTCGGTGTGGCTGCGCCATGGTTCGTTCTCCTACTTCGGATAGGCGGTGTAGACCACGAAGTTGTTCGGAACTCCCTGGGTCGGGTCGCCGGGGTGGGAGTTGCCCTTCCCGCGCACCGCCTTGATGTTGATGACCACCTTGTTGCCGGCGTCAACCGGTGTCTGGGAACCCTGGCGCCAGACCTTGCCGAGTGATCCCTCGCCCCGCAGTTCCCACTCGATGGGGAAAAGGTCGTAGCGGGGATCGAAGATCTCGTTCGCCGGCTTCTTCCGTTGATCGGTGATCCACTTCGAGAGCTTCTGCCCGTTCTTCGGGCTGCGTGCCAGCCACTGGGTGAAGGCCTCGTTGACGCAGCGGGCCGCCGTGTCCGCATCGTTCCACGCCGTCGCGATGCCGTCCCGCTCGGCCTTGGCCAACGCCTGCTCGCGGTTGAGGATGTGTTCGCGCACGGTGTGGGCACCGTTCGTACCTTCGTCGGCAAGGATGTTCAGGCAGTTGTGGACGAGAACGTCCTGGGCCCGATCGCCCGAGGTGCGCACGAAGAAGGTGTGCAGGCCCTCGACGGTGAGGTCGTAGACCATGCTCGGCTCCAGGCCGGAACGGTCACGCAGGGCCGTCACCGCCTGGACGCTGCCCTCGGGGGTGCGCAGGCGGTCACCGACGCGGAGTTCCGAGACCTTCTTCCAGCCGCTGCCGATCACGTGGAACTTGTGACCCGCCGTGCTGGCCAGCTGCCCGCCGTCGGCGACGGTGATGTCGAACAGACGCTCGGTTTCGTGCCGGAAGGTGGCGGTCACCTTCTGCGTCCGCGACTGCCCCGAGTCGGGGTCGGTGGCCTTCACCAGGTCCCCGACCTTCACCAGGCTGATGGGCCTGTGTGAGCCGTCCGCCATCAGCACCTGGGTGTGCCCCGGGAAGCTGTTGCGGGCGCAGGCGGTGAAGGCGTCCTCGTAGAGGTTCACCTGCTGCGAGATCTTCGCGAGGGTCGCGGGGTCGATGTCCAGGACCTTCAGCGCCTTGAACGCATCGGCGACGCCGATGCCGGTCTTCATCGCGGCGTCCAGGGCGCGGATCGCGTCGAAGACCTTCGTGAACGCCTTGCCCGGGATGAAGTTGCTCAGTGCCCAGGCGCAGCCGCTCGCGCTGCCGTGGTAGCAGTCGACGAAGTCCTGGACCAGGACGGCCCGGATGAGCTTGTAGGTGAGGGTCTGCTCGATCAGCTCCAGCTTGGAGAAGTAGCGGGTGACGTCCTTCTTCAGACCCGGGATGCGCTTGCTCTCGATGAGCACGGTGTCGTCCTGCGGGCAACCGTTGGCGTCGGCGGGGACGTCCGGGTTGGTGCAGAGGAAGAAGTCGACCGTCGCGCTGAAGGTGACCGAGAAGGTGACGGTGCACCCCTGGAAGCCCGGGGTGATCTCGCAGGGTTCGTGCTGCTTGGCCTCGGTGATCTCGATGCTGTCTTCGTCGACGACGTACCACGTGCCGCCGATACCGGTTCCCGCGCCGGTGGAGACCTGCTTGTTCGCGGCGTTGCGCGCCGCTTCCTCGGCCGCCTTCTGGGCGTCCTGTGCGTACTTCAGCGCGTCCTTGGCGGCTTGTTCGGCCTCGGTGGCGGCGGTGGCGGCGCGGTCGGCGGCCGCGCGGGCGTCCTTGGCCGACTGCTCGGCCGCGGCTGCGGCGTCGCGTGCGGCCTGGGCGTCCTGGGCTGCCTGGTCGGCGGAGGCGCGGGCGTCCTTGGCGTAGCCCTCGGCGCGGTCCGCGGCCTTGTCGGCGGCGTCGGCGTCCTCGGTGGCCTTCTGGTCGTACTCGATGGTGCGGGCCAACGACGCCGACGCCTTGGCGGCCGCCGACGCGGCGTCGGCCGCGTAGCCGAGTGCCTCCTTGGAGTAGGTGCGGGCGTTCGCCGCGTGGGCCGCGGCGTTGGCCGCGTACTGGTAGGCGATCTTCGCGTCGCCGCTCGCCTGGTCGGCGATGTTCTTGGCCGCGGCCGCCTCGGTCTGCGCGTTCTTTGCGTGGGCGTCCGCGACGGCCTTCTGCTGCTCGGCGATCGTCTTGGACGCCTGCCCGGTCAGCACGACCAGGCCGGCGGCCGAGTCCGTGGTGACGTAGGGCGAACCGAGCTGGATCGCGTCGTTCGCCGGTTTGGCGACCTGCTCCGCCGCGTTGCCGGCGTCGACCGCGGCCAGCGCGGTGACATGGGCGAACCCCGCGGCCTTGGCCGCGGCGGCCAGTGCCTTGCCGGCCTCCTTGTACGCCTCGTCCGCCTGCGTCTTGGCGGTCTTGGCCAGCTTCTCCGCCTCGTCCGCCAGCGCGACGGCGGTCTTGGCCTCCGCGAAAGCGTGCTCGGAGGCCTTGATGGCTTCGGCGACGGCGCTGGTCGCGGTCGCGACGGCGGCGTCGGCCTTCAGCTTGGCCGCTTGGGCGGCGTCCGCGTTCGCACGGGAGCGCTTGGCGGCCGCCTCGGCGCGGGTGGCCGCGGCGTCGGCCTCGGCCGCCGCGTCGGTGGCGGCGTTCGCCGCGGTACGGGCGCGGCCGGCCGCCGCTTCGGCGTCGTTGGCGTGCGCGTTGGCCGCGTCCGCCGCCGCCCTGGACTCCTGGGCGAAGTCGTCGGACTCGTGGGCCTGCGCGAACGCCTCCTTCGCGTCCGCCTTGGCGCGGGCGGCGTCGGCCCTCTGCGCGGCGTCCCACGCGTCGTCCCGCAGATCACGGGCCTTGTCGCGGGCCGTGACCGCGCCGTTCTTCTTCTCGACCGCGGTGGCTTCGGCGGCCTCGGCCTTCTCCTTGGCGTCCTTGGCGTTCGCCGCCTCGGCCTGGGCGGTCTGCTTGTACTGGTTCGCCTCGGCCTGCTTGGCGGCGGCGGCGTCCTTCTCCGCCTTGGCCGTCTTCTCCTCGGCCTCGGCCGCCAGCCGCTTGGCGTGCGCGTCGGCGGCGGCCGCCTTGGCGTCGCCCTCGGCCTTCAGCGCGACGACGAGCTTGGCCTCGGCGGTCTCCTTGTCCTTCTTCGCGTTGTCCCGGTGGACCTTGGCCGCGTCGGCCGCGGCCTTCGCCTGCAACTCGGCGGTGTGTGCCGCCTCCTTGCGGAACTCCGCCTTCGACTGCGCGGCCTGGGCCAGCGCGCGCTGCGTGATGGTCTCGCTGTCGCCCGCGGCGGACCTCGTCGCGGCCTCGGCGGTCTCACCGGCCTTCACCATCGCGTCCAGTGCGGCGGCGGCCCCCTTGGTGACCTGCGCCTTCTGCAGACCCACCAGCAGACCGCGACCGCGAGGGGCGCCGTTCTTGTCCGCGATGGCGTAGGCGGCCTGTACGGCGGCGTCGGAGTTGGCGGCGGCGGTCTTCGCCGCCGCGGCCTGCGCCTTGAGGACGGCGAGCTGGGCCTTGGCGCCCGTCTGGGCGTCCGTGATGCCCTTCTTCGCCTGGTCGAAGTGGGCCTTGGGCTGCACCTCGCCGGTGTGGCCGGACGGCTTGATGGTGACCTGCTGCGGGCCGGTCGCGTTGCAGGTGGCGAGCAGTGCGTCCTTGCCGAGGTCGTACGTCGGGAAGTTCAGGCACTTGCCCGAGGCGACGTGCTTCAGCGCCGTGGTGGCACGGGGGCTGTACGCCCAGGTCTGCGCCGGGGAGCTGTTGCACGTGGCGATCTGGATCTTCGAGCCGTTCGCGGCCACTTCCAGGCACTTGAAGGACTTGACGTTGCGAAGGTGCAGACCGTGGTCGTCACCCTCCATCCGCCAGCCCTGCTGGGCCCCGCCGTTGCAGGTGTAGACCTGGACGGCCGTGCCGTCGGTCGTCGCGCCGCCCTGGACGTCCAGGCACTTGCCCTTCGCCCCGTTCAGCTCGACCGTGGACGCGGCGTCCCCGGTCCAGCCGATTCCGCCCGCGGACCAGTGGTCCTGCCAGCGGGTGAGGTGGTCGGCGACCCACGAGTGGCCCAGCATCCGGCCCAGCGCATCGGCGCCGGCGGTGAGCGCCTTGGTGGCGTCCTTGCCGGCGTTCACGACCTGGTCGCGCTGCGTGGCCTGGGAGGCGATCTCCTGCTGCCACTCGGCGCCGGCCGTCGACGAGACCCCGGCGAGGACCTTGTTCGGGTCCATGGCGTCACGCCAGGCGCAGGTCGAGTAGCGGGACTTCATGTCCTCGACCGCGATGCGGAACTCCGCGGTGCCGGGAACGGGGGCGGTGCGGGGGAACCCGCCGGAGGAGAGGAAGAGCCGGGCGTTGTCCGCGCCCGTGGGCTCCAGCGACCAGTCGGTCAGGTGCTCGTACGCGCCGTTCTCCGCGCGCTGACGCTCCCACTCGGGCAGTTGCGGATCGGGGTCCATGCCGTACAGCGGGGCGCCCAGGTCGGTGACCGCCTTGCGCGACTTCTCGTCGGCCTTCGGGGTGGGGTCCTCGTAGAAGTCGCTCTCGTTCGCCCAGAACCGGTCCGCGATCCACTGGGTCAGGCCGGTCTGGGTCTGGAAGTCCTCGCCCTCGCGGGTGCCGGGCGGCCAGTGGAAGGTCGCGTCGTTGATGCCGGCCGGCGTCGTCAGTCCGGCGAGCGGCTTCTTCCAACCGTCGCGCAGGGCGTTGATGTCCGCCAGTTGCTTGTCGGCGGTGGCGCGGTCCTTCGCGTACGCCTGGGAGAGCGGCGTGTCCTGCCAGTGCTTGCGGTCCGCCAGGGCGTGGAGCGCGTCCGCCGGCCGGCCGAGCCCGTCCTGGGCCGTGGCGGCCATGGCCGGCCCACCCAGCCGCAGGACGTCCGCCATCAGGCACTGGTCCTGACGCAGTTGCTCCGCGGCGGTGTCCTCGTACCAGTCGTAGTCATCGCCCGCCGGCGCCATGCGCTGCCCGAGGCCCGGCAGGCCGGGCTGGACGGCCACGCCGCCGAGGACGGCGAGGGCGGCGACAGAGGTGACGGCAGAGGTGAACACCGCGGATTTTTGTGATCTTCGGCTGAACAGCCGTGGTCGCAGGCGCAAGGGAGGTTCCTTCGTGGCGAACGAGGGCAGGCGGGGATGGCCGCCCCGAGAGGTGAGGAGAGCGTTGCGCGCCGGGTCAGCCGGCCGAGCCGCCGCGGGGAAGGGGGCGGTCAACGGCGAAGACGGAATCGGCCTTCGCGGTGAACCGGTATGGCGACATGACGATGCACCCCTCCCCGTGGCGGCACAGTCCCCCCGACCGCCGGACAACGTGTGCGCGTCACGCCGGGCTGGTCAAAGCCCCCATCGTGCGCGCGGCGCTCACCATAGCCACAGATCAATACGGCACGGCAAGGGCCGTCTTCGGGTTCTCGGACCTCGACCGGAAACCCACTTGCGCGGCTTCTCGCGTCCCCGCATATGCATATGCCGTGCTCATGCCAGGCATTACATGTGTGAGCCACGTAAAGAGCGAGTGCGCTCGTGGGTGATTTCCGGCCGGAATCTGGCTCGATCCAGACCCTGGAATGCTCCTCCAGCGCAGCGCTCCCATCGAGGCCACATCGGGGTACGGCCGAACGGATCGCCCGGCGACGTCGGAAGGCGTGCGGACAGCGGAGGCGGGCAGGTGATCCGTATCCGCCTACGGGGGACGGACCCCGGGAGTGGCGGCGAGCGACGGAGGAGACACGGTGCCGAACCATGCGACGAGGGAACACCTGGAGGCACTGCGTGCGGAGCTCCGGACCACGGGAGCCGCCCTCCCCGGCCGGGAGCGCGAGCACTTGGAGGCGCTGCTGGACCGGCTGGAGGCGGACGAGGATCCGGGCATGACGGAGTCCTTGCACCTGGCCGCCGAACGGTTCGAGGTGAAGCACCCCTCGCTGGCCGCGACCTTGCGCACCATCGGCGTCAATCTGGCCAACATCGGCATCTGAGCCATCTGAGCGTCCACCCCCACCGACACCGCCCCGGGCCCCGGCCCGGGGCGGTCGTCGCCTCGGAGCGGGGCTGATCGAGCGGGCGCTCGGTCGTCCTCGGTTGTGCTCGGCTGTGCTCGATCTGCTCAGTACGTCAGCGCGTCCTTCATCGAGTCGAGCCAGTAGGTGACGGCTGCGGCGTCGTCCTTGTACGTGTCCGCCGGGAGGGTCACCTTGACCGGGGCGCCGACCGAACCGGAACCGCTATGGGCGGCGAAGTGGAGGCTGAGTCGCTCGGGCTTGTAGCCGTGGGCCGCCTCACCGGTCCCGCTGCTGAGGGTCACGCCGGCGTACGCGGATCCCCCCGGGGCGAGGGTCACGACGGCCTGCGGCTTGCTGTCGTCGACGATCTGCGTCGCGGCCTGTTCGTCGTCGAAGCGCAGCAGCGGCGCCAGGTGGACATCACAGGCGCGCTTACCGATGTTGGTGACGGTGAGCAGCATGTGGTTGACGGGACGTTCCACCCTGGTGGCCACGATCTTCGTGGAACTGGCCGCGCAGGCCGGGAAACCGGCCTCGGCGCCGCCCTTGCCCCCGCTCGCCTTGCTGTTGCCGTCCCCGACGCCGCCCTTGGCGGCCGCGGGGGCGCCCCCGGCGGGGGTGTGGCCGGCGGGCTGCGCGTTGCCGCTGTCGGTGGTGCCGCCCGAAGGCTGCGCGGCGGAGGCCGCGCCGGCGGGAGACGGCTCCTTGGTCAGTGCGTCGTTGCCCTGACAGGCGGTCAGGGTCGTGACTGCGAGCAGCGCGGCGGTGCAGGCTGTCAGGGCGGTGCGACGGGTACGGATGGTGCGCATGCGGTCGTCCTTCTGGTGTGGGATGTGACGCGGGCTCAGTGACGGCCCAGGAGCGCGGTCAGGATCGAAATGCAGGCGATGAGTACGGCGACGGCGACCACGTCGGTCGCGCCGAAACGTCTTGGCATGGCGGCTCCGGTGTCGGTGGCGCTGTCCCAAGGTTGCGGGGCTGTGCCGATCATGTGCCAGACACACGGGACAATGGGGGACGTTGGGACGTCGGATGGCCTGTGAGCTGGGCTGATGACCCGTCCCTGGAACGCCTGGTTGGAACGACGGATTGAGCGGGGGACCCGAGTGACCACGGGATCGGACGGCCTGGCCGCCCTGTTGAGCGGGCTCAAGAAGCGTTCGGGGCTCAGCTACGGGGCGCTCGCCGGGCGGCTGCACGTGAGTACGTCGACGGTGCACCGCTACTGCAACGGAGACGCCGTTCCCCCCGAGTTCGGGACGATCGAACGGTTCGCCAAGCAGTGCGGAGCGACCCGCGACGAGCTGGTGGAGGCACACCGCCGCTGGATCATCGCCGACGACGCGCGGCGGCGTCCCCGGCCGGCGGCCCCCGAACCGGCCGGACGGCCCACGCCCACGACCGGTTCGGCGGGCCTCACGAAGGCGGAGGCCACGACGTCGGAGGGTACGAGAGCGGGAGCCACGAGAGCGGAGACCACGAAGGCGGAAGGCACCGGCGCGGAGGCCGCCCCGAACACGGCACCCGACGACGCGGCCGGCGCCGACGGGCCGCACTCCCCCGCGCCCGCGGCCGAGCAGCCCCCGAAGGGCGAAGAGTTGCCGCCGCCGACGCAGGAAGCGGAATCCGGACAAGACCCGGATCCGGAACCCGACACGACACCGACCGCCGGCGGCGCGGTCACCCCCGGCACGCGCCGGCCCCGCCGCGGTGGCGACGCCTGGCGGTCCGCAGCCGGTTCCGCGGCGCGGCGCCGTGGCGTGCGAGTCGCCCTCGCGGCCGGTACCGCCGCCCTGCTCGCCGTGCCGACCGCGTACGCCGTGACCCGCTACGCCGCGGACGAGCCGACTCCCTCGGCGCCCTCCGCGCCCGTGGCGCCCTCGTCGAACCGGACCACGCCGGCGCCCCCCGGGCCCGGACCGAGTGCTTCCGCCTCGGCCACCCCGGCAGCGAGCGGTTCCGCCACCGCGGCCGGCAGCGCCTCCCCCGGCGCCGGGGCGAGCTCGCCCGCGCCCGGCCGGGAGGGGGCGGGCGCGCCCGCGGTGAAACCGCCCTCCGGTGACGGCGCGGCCGTGCACCCACCGAGCGTCGGGGTCAGCTCGTACAACTGGGAATCGCCCTGCGGGGAGAACTACCTGCTCGATCAGCCGGAGGGTCAGGTTCCGCCGCCCAGCGCCCCGCAGGACACCCGGGGTTGGGCCCGGGCACTCGGGGCCGTGGACGCCGGGTCGATGCGGCTCCAGCTCACCGCGAAGGGCCGCACGGACGAGGCGGTGGTCATCACCGGGATCGACGTGCGCGTGGTGGAGCGCGGCGCGCCACTGGCGTGGCGGGCCTTCTCCATGGGCGACGGCTGCGGCAGCGGCATCACCCCGCAGACCTTCGACATCGACCTGGACGACGCCCGGCCCGTGACCAGGGCGAAGGACGGCCAGGACGGTGGATCGACCGTGCCCGCCAAGGGTTTCCCGTTCAAGGTCTCGGCGCACGACCCGCAGGTGTTCAACCTCGATGTCCACACCGAGGGACATCTGGTGAGCTGGTACCTGGAGGTCGGGTGGAGCAGCGGCGACCGGCGCGGCACGGTGCGCGTGGACGACGCCGGTCGGCCCTTCCGCACGAGCGCGCTGGAGGGCCGACCGAGGTACGGCTGGTGGCCGGACCGGGGCGAGTGGGTCGTCTACTGAACGAGCGGGTCGCGTGGTGGTCCCCCTCGCGCCGCGTCGAACTCCTCGCGCGGGCGCCGGCGGACGTGGCGGGCCCGGGTTCAGGGGCGCCGCGGGTCGGTGCCGGTCCGGCGGCGGCGCAGGACTTCCAGGAGCGCTCCCAGGGCGAAGGACTGGATGAGGACGGAGAGGACGATGCCCCCGAAGAAGAACCAGTCGGGCATCGCGGTCCCGCCCCAGACGGCTTCTCCGAGCGTGCCCACGACGAAGAACGTGGGCAGGGCGAGGAAGGCGGGCCATACCCAGATGAATCCGGGGTCGTCGGCGAACAGGGTCACGGCCGTGGCCATGGCGACGAGGCAGGCGATCAGACCGAGGTAGATCGCCGACGCACGATTGGCGACGGTCAGGCGCATGAAGGTTCGGGCGTTCACGATGGACCCCCTGGCAGGTGGTTTCTCTTTCCCCGCCCATGTTTCGGGAGGGACCGGGGGCCTGTCGTGAGTACGCGTACCCATCTCGGGGTCGGCACGTGATCACGGTCCGGTCGGGCCATCGGGCAGGCCCGCCCGCACCGGGTCGTCGGGGCCCGCCCGCCTGACCGGGTCATCAGGGGCCGCCCGCCCTGACGGGCTCATCAGGGGCGAGTGTTGACCATGTACCACCCGTAGGCGTGGGTGGCGGAGACGGTCGCTCCGGCAGTGGTGCCCCATGAGGTAGCGCCCGTCAGCTTGTTGCACAGTGCGAACGAACCGCCGGGGCCGGCGACCGTGTACCAGTGACCTGACCACCCACCACCTCACCACGGGGCGGCCCTCCGAGGCGCCGGCCCACTGCCGCCGGGGCTTGGAACTCGCCCAGGACGAGCAGTCGGACGGGCGCCCTGCGCTGCTCCTCGACACCTGCGGCAAGGCGCTGCGCGCCCTGGGCCGGGCCGAGGAGGCTCCCCGTTGCCGGGGCCCGCCCGGGGTCCGCCGCCCGCCGTCCGCCACGCCGACACGGTGTTGTGCCCATGACTCTCTCCCCCGTCTGCGTACGGTTCGTTGCGATCGATGGCGCGGGTCCGGTCCGACGCCCGAACGAGAAGGCTGCCGCAGGGGCTAACGGCCGACCTGACGCGGACCTGACGCCCGGTGGGCTCGGCCGTACCCACCGGGGACCCGCGGGCCTGCCCGGGCCCGGCGGGGCCCGTTGGCGGGTGACCGTTCGCGCGCATGTGCTCGTGGGAGCGGGCGTGCGCCCCGGCCTAGAGTTACGCGCTGTCTGCCGGCCTCGACGGGTCGGCCGCGTTTCGTGGTTCGGTTCGGCTTCGAGGGAGACCGCTCATGGCCAGCGCGTTTCAGGAGCGCAAGCTCAAGGGGATGTTCGCCGCGTTCGACGCGGACGGCGACGGCTACCTGCGCGAGGAGGACTTCGCCTCGCTCGTCGCCCGCTGGAGCCGACTGCCGGGAGTGGGGCCCGGCACGGAGGTCCGCGCGCGGGTGGAGAGCCTGCTGATGGGTTGGTGGGCCGCGTTGTTGGAGGCCGGTGACGCCAACGGGGACGGCGCGGTCGACATGGGTGAGCTGCTTTCCCTCGTCGACAGGCTGCCCGCCATGGTCGCGGACGTCACGGCGACCGCCGACACCGTCTTCGACGCCGTGGACGCCAACGGCGACGGCCGCATCTCCCCCGAGGAGCACCGCAGGCTCGTCGAGACGTGGAACGGACAGCCCGTGGACGTGACGGGGGTCTTCGAACTGCTCGACCTGAACGGGGACGGACACCTCAGTCGTGAGGAGTTCGCGCTGCTGTGGCGGCAGTTCTGGATCAGCGACGATCCGGCGGAACCGGGCAACTGGCTCTGCGGCCGGTTCTCCGACTGACGGGCCCGGGGCCACCGCCGGTCCCGTCAGTCGGAGGGCCGGGCGGGGCCGGGCGCGGGCGGTCGGCCCGTCGTACTCAGAGTGCTCATAGCACTCGGCGTGCTCGGCGTGCTCGGCGTGCTCAACGTGCGCTTCCGAGGTTCCGGTCCTCCTCGCTGCCGGACAGCATGAGGGTGGTCTCCTCTATGCGGCGGAACCGACCGTCGGCTGCGAACTCGCCGAAGAGGTAGACCTCGGTGCGGACGGTGGAACCGTCCTTCTTGACGACCGCGACGGTGTGACGGTCGGAGTACAGCCTGCCGTCGGTCAGTTCCTCGTGCACCTCGACACCGCCCTCCGCGACCACCGTGCGCAGGTGGGCGATGTGGGCCGTGAACCCGTCGCGCTCGTCCCACGTGCCGTTCGTGCGCTGCCGGTAGTCGGGGGCGAAGTGTCGGTCGACGGCTGCCTGGAGGTCGGCCTCCGGGGTGAACAGGAGGTCATTGAGGGCGGCGACGATGTTGGTGTTGCTCATGATTGTCCTCCGTGACGGGCGAGTTCAGTCAGATTGCGTGCGCTGCGCACGCTTCAGAGCATATACACACCGCGTGCGTGACGCACGCTATTCTTGGGAGGGTGAACAACGAGACGGGACACGAGATCGCCGACGCCCTGGGCGATCTGCTCAAGCGCACCCTCCGGGCCGACCTGCACCGAGCCCTCACCGAGGACCTGGGCGAAGCCGTCGACGAGGTCACCTACCCGGTACTCAGCGGGCTCGCCAGGACCGGTCCGCGCAGCGCCGCCGACCTGGCCGCCGACGTGGGTCTGGATCGTTCCGGCGTGAGTCGACGGGCCTCACGACTGGAAGCGGCGGGCCTCGTGCAACGCGAACAGGACCCGACGGACCGGCGGGCCGTCCTGCTGACGCTCACCACCCGGGGTACGCGCACGGTGGAGATCATGCGGCAGCGTCTCGCCTCCCGCATCGAGGCGTCCCTGAGTTCCTGGTCGCCGGAGGAGGCCCGCTCGTTCGCCGTCAACCTGCGCCGGTTCATCGACGAAGGCCCCTTCGCCGATCTCGGCGACCCCGGCGGTCCCGGCGACCCCGGCGGCCCCGGCGGTCGACGGTGACGTCAATGAATCCTTGACAAAGGGGCGCGCGTCAAGGTTTCCTTGACACATGCCGAACCCGCAGATGAACACCGCACCCGACGGCGCCACTTCCTCGCTGACCGTCCTCCTGCCGCTCGTCACGATCATGCCCGCGCTGACGGCGATGTTCGCCGATCGCCTCAGCACCCCCACGAACGTGATCCTGATCGTGTTGGATCTCGCCCTCGTCGCCGTCGCGGCCGGTTGCTTCGCCCGGTCGGCTGCGGCCCGAGCGGCCGCCGACCGCGCCCGCCGCGACGAGAACGTGCTGGACGCGCTCGACCACCGCCCCGGGAACCTGCGTTGAGCGGCGAGTACCTGCTCGGCCCGCAGGAGGCGGCCCGGATTCGCGAGGGCATTGCCGCGGCGGTGCTGGGCGTCTCCGACGACCTGGCCGAGTCCCTCGAACACGACGCCTCGGGCTACCTGCGGCTGGTCGACGCCTCACGCGTCGGCGCCGAGGAGGCGGGCCGGCTGCTGCGCGAGGCCGTCCAGGGCGCCAGGGCGGCGGGCCACAGCTGGGACACCGTCGGCCGCGTCCTGGGAGTGAGCCGCCAAGCGGCTCAACAGCGGTTCGCGAACAAGGAGAAGGACTCCGTCCCATCGGGAGCGTCCGACGGCGGTCCGGACGCTCCGGAGCGACGGATCCTCACCCCCTTGACCGCGTTCAACGAGATGGCGGCGCTCGCCGACGCCGGGCGCGACGGGTGGCACCTGGTCGGTTACGGCGCCTTCTTCCACGAGGTCGAGGCCTCCGACCAGCCCTGGGAGCACTGTCGGGTGTCGTTGGTGTCCGGCGGACGCCACCGCCGACTGGAGGCCGAGGGATGGACCGCCGTCGGCGAGGGCTGGTTCCCCTGGCGCTACTACAAGCGCCCGCTGCCCGCGCCCGACGGCAGCGGCAGCGGCAGCGGCAGCGGCAGCGGCAGCGGCAGCGGCAAGCGCTGAACGGTACGGGGCGAAGGCCGAACACGGGTGGCGCCAGGCGGCCTGCATCCAGCGTCAGGCGTCCCGTGTCAGGCGTCAGGCGTCAGGCGTCAGGCGTCAGGCGTCAGGCGTCAGGCGTCAGGCGTCAGGCGTCCAGTGTCTCGAAGAAGGCGCGGACGTCGGTCACGAAGGCCTCCGGCTGCTCCAGTGCGAGGAAGTTGCCTCCCTGCTCCAACTCGGTCCAGTGGGTGACGTTGTGGTCCCGTTCAGCGAAGCGCCGAATGGCGATGTCGGTGTCCAGGACGACGGCCACGCCGGTCGGGACGGTGCCGCGGGGCTTGGGTGCCCAGGCGCCCGGGTCGTGGGCCGCCTCGTAGTACAGGTTCGCGGAGGAGCCCGCCGTACCGGTGAACCAGTAGACGCTGATGTTGGTCAGCAGGCGGTCGCGGCCCACCGCGTCCTCGGGGAGCTCGGCGGCGGGGTCCGTCCACTCCTTGAACTTCTCGGCGATCCAGGCGAGTTGGCCCACCGGCGAGTCGTGCAGTCCGTAGGCGAGGGTCTGCGGACGGGTGGACTGGATGGCGTTGAAGCCCATCATGTCCTGTTGGAATCGCTCCAGTCGAGCCAACCGCTCCTGCTCGGGCCTCGTCAGCCCGTCACATTCGGCCGGGTCCCCGGAGGGGAAAGTGATCAGGCCGTTGACGTGGACGCCGATGACCCGGTCGGGCGCCTGACGCCCCATCTCCAGCGCGATCCAGGCTCCGCCTCCCGTGCCCTGGGCGCCGTAGGTGTCGTAGCCGAGCCGCGCCATCAGCTCGACGAACGCGCCCGCCACGCGACCGGTGTTCCAGCCGGCCTCGGCGAGCGGGCCGGAGAAGCCGGTGCCGGGCGTGGAGGTGACGATGACGTGGAAGTTGCGCGTCAGCGGCCGGATGACCTCGACGGACTGCACGAACGAGCAGGGCCAGTCGTGGACCAGGAGCAGCGGGACCGCCGCCGGGTTCTGCGAACGGACGTGCAGGAAGTGGATGTTCTGGCCGTCGATCCCGGTGGTGAACTGCGGGAACTCGTTGAGCTCCGCCTCCGCCTTCCGCCAGTCGAAACCGTCGGCCCAGTACGCGGCCAGACCCTTGAGGTAGCCGGTGGGCACGCCCCGGCTCCAGCCGACGCCGGGGATCTCGCTGCCCCAGCGCGTACGCGCCAACCGGGCGCGCAGGTCGTCGATCTCCTCCTGAGCGACATCGATGCGGAAGGGGCGGATCCGGGCGTCGGTGTTACTGCTGTTCTCCATGGACAGGACACTATGCTCGATATAGGCACGCTGCCTTCCTAATCACACTCCAGGCTTGGGTTCCATGCTCGATACCTCCGCACGTCTGTTGCGTCTGCTCTCCCTCCTGCAAACCCCGCGCGCCTGGCCGGGATCCGAACTGGCCGAGCGTCTGGGGGTGAGCGGGCGCACCGTCCGCAACGACATCGACCGCCTTCGGGAACTCGGCTACCCCGTGGACGCCACGCGCGGGTCCGCCGGCGGCTACCGGTTGGGCGCCGGAGCGGCGATGCCCCCGCTGCTCCTCGACGACGAGGAGGCCGTCGCGGTCACGATCGCCCTGCGCACCGCCGCGCGCGGCGCCGTCCCCGGCACCGAGGAGACCTCGCTCCGGGCACTGGCCAAGCTCGAGCAGGTGCTGCCGTCGCGGCTGCGTCGACGGGTGCGGACCCTCCAGGCGTACACCGTGGCGGTGCCGGCCGACCAGCCGGCCCCGACCGTCTCAGCGGACGTGCTGACCACCCTCGTGGCCGCCTGCCGGGACCGGGAACGGCTGCGCTTCGACTACCTGAACCATGCCGGGGCCCCGACCCGTCGCATCGTGGAGCCGCACCGGGCGGTGAACTGGGGGCGGCGCTGGTACCTCGTGGCGTGGGACGTCGAGCGGGAGGACTGGCGGACGTTCAGGATCGACCGGATCCGGCCCCGCACCCCGGCCGGGCCGCGTTTCGCACCGCGCGAGGTGCCCGGTGGCGACTTCGCGGCGTACGTCTCCGGCCGGGTGTCGAGCGCTGCCTGGCGCCACTACGCGCGCGTGACGGTCCACGCGCCGGCGACGGCGGTGATTGAGCGGATCAACCCCGCGGTGGGCACGGTGGAGGCCATCGACGCCGGCAGCTGCACCCTGGTCACCGGCGCCGACACGGTGCGGTCCCTCGCCGTCCACCTGGGCATGCTCGACTTCGACTTCGACGTCACCGAACCCCCGGAACTGGTCACCCACCTGCGGCGGCTCGCGGACCGCTACAACCGCTCGACCCCTCCGCCCCACTGAGCGGTCGGCGGCGGTCTGCCCGGCGACCAGGCTCTGGGGCGAGGCTCTGGGGGCGAGGCTCAGGGGGCGAGGGTCTGGGGCGAGGCCGTCGGTCAGCAGGACCGGTAGCGGTAGTCGCTCGATCCGGGTGCGGAGACGTCCAGGTCGCGCTGGACGACGGAGAGCTTCGCGCCCCAGGCGGAACAGGCGCGCTCGTAGCCGGCGGACTCGTACTCGATGACGAACACGCGGTTCGCGTACGCCTTCGCGAAGTCCCCGCATTCGTCGTACTGGCCGCACTCCTCGGCCACGGCGAAGTCGAAGCCGACCTTCGCGCGGTCGGGGAGCAGCTCGGCGGTGTTCTTCTGGCCGATGGCGAGGCCGTCGGCGTGTGCGCGGTCGGCCAGGAGCTTGGCGAAGGCGACGTTGTGCGCCTTCGTCAGGCGGCCCTTGGAGCGGCTGAAGGAGTCGAGGTTGTCCGGTTCGACGGCCTGGAAACCGCCGCGGGCGCAGCCGCCGATCCAGTCTCCGACGATCTTCGCGAGGCGGGTACGCTTGTCGGCCGTCGAGGTGTCCAGGAGGGCTTCGCCCCAGTTCTCGTCGATGACGGGCTTCTTGTCGCCGTCGCGCAGCACCAGGTCCGGGTGGTTCTTCTGCCACCAGTCGAAGGCGTCGGGCTGGGTCTGGAAGGCGTTGAGGTAGCAGAGGTTGTACAGGCCCGGAGCGGGCTTCGCGGAGCGGTCGCGGGAGACCGCCTTCACGCCCTCGGGGGGCGTGTACGCCTGTCCGATCTGGTAGTCGAAGGCCATGTTCGCCGCGGGGAGGCGGGGTGCGGGGCGGGGAGCGGCGGGCTGTCCCGCGGATGCCTGGAAGAGCATCAGGCCCGCGCCGAGGGCGGCCGTGGCGCCGACCGCGCCGGCGGCGAGAGTGCGCTTGCGGCGCAGGAAGAGGGTTGCGGAGTGTTTCGGCACGCGTTCTCCAGTACGAGGTGCGGTTTCGTGTTCGCATCCTGCGCGAGGGGTCATGAGGATGTCATGAGAGGGGGCTCTTCCGGGGCACCGTGCGCCGTCCTCGGGCGCGCCGCGCCTCGCGCGGTCCGAGGGCGAGGCGGAACACCGCTCCACGCGCCCGGCCGGGTGTCCGCGGTGCGCCGTCCTCGGGCGCGCCGCGCCTCGCGCGGTCCGAGGGCGAGGCGGAACACCGCTCCACCGCCCGGCCGGGTGTCCGCGGTGAGGCCGCCGCCGTGGGCGGTGGCCACCTCCGCGACCAACGACAGCCCGATGCCCGAGCCACCGCCCGGGGAGCGGAACCGTGACCTCAGGGCCGGCAGGTCCGCCGCCGCGACGCCGGGGCCCCGATCGGAGACGGCCACGACGAGACAGCGCACCGTGACGTGTACCTGAGCACGCCCCGCGGGGTCGCCCGGCGTGCGGCCGTGTCGCAAGGCGCTGTCGAGCAGGTTGCGTACGGCGATCCGCACCAGGGCCGGGTCGGCGGTGGCCACCCAGGGTTCCAGCGAGGCGGTCACGGTGTGCGGGCCGGCGGTCAGCTCCTCGCAGACCTGCTCGACCAAATGGTGCAGACGCAGCGGGACCGGGCGCAGGGTGTCGGCGGTGCCTTGGAGGCGGCCCCGGGTGAGGACGTCGGCGACCACGTCGGTGAACCGTTCGGTGGCGCGGCGGATGCGCGGCAGGTGCGGGTCCGGGCCGCGCGGGTCCAGCCCCGCCACGTCCACGACTGGAACTGCGCATGACGGCCACCGGCGTGCGGAGTTCGTACGCCGTGTCGGCGAGCGTCCGCTCCTGTGCCTCCACCTCCAGTGCGTTCCGACACAGACTCCGCGTGTTCGGGTACGGGGCCCACCAGCGGCACCTCGTACCCGTCTTCGACGAACCGACGCGCAGGCGCTCCCGGATCTCCACCCACCTCCGGCACGCGCGCCGGAGATAGGGGGCGGGGGGCCGGATCGGCAGTGCCCGGCCGGCCTTCCGGCTGTTGCCGGATTCAACCATTCCAGGCACCATCAGGGCATACGGTTCGTCGCCCGACCGCCGCGTGGCCCCGATCGAAAGTCACACGAGTGAACACCCATCACGGAGATGACACGAGCCATCACCTGGCGTGGGCCGAGCACGCCATCGACGCCCTTGACGCCGGTGACGAAGCGAACCGATCACTCGGCGAAGCACTCGACACCACCGGCGACCTCCGCGCGGAGAACGCCCAACGCCGCGCGGATGCGGTTCGCGCCGCGGCCATGGGGCTGCCGCCCACCGGCTGCGCCCTGGCGGCCGGGATTTCCGAGCGCATGCTCGCCGTCTGGCAGGGCGCCGACCCGCACTTCAACGCCGCCATGGCCACCGCGCAGGCCCTCGCCCACGCTCACGGACTGACCGGCTCGGCCGCTCCGACCAGCCCGTTCGCCCTTCGGCTCCTGCTGAGGGCCGTACGGAGCGGTGCAGGCATCCTCGCCGCGGCCGAACAGCTCGGGATCCCCCGCCATCGTCTCCGGAAGCTGCGGGAACGCCCCCAGGTGGCCGCCCTCGTCCTCGCCGCGCAGAGCATCGGCCGCAAGCCCACCCCACGCCGCTCGAAGCCCTATGCCTACCGCCTCGTGCGCACCTCCCGGCCGCAATCGCCGAACAGCGGCGGCTGAACCGCACCCGGCGCGCCCTGACCACCCACGCCAAGCCGGGCGCGCTGCCGTCGCCATCCGGTTCGTCCCTGCGGAGCCCCGGCCTGCCGCACCACGCACGAGGACCCGCGCCGGCGGAACCCGACACCCCGCCCAGGAGCCCGCCCAGAAGTCCGCCCAGGGGAATGTCGCCCCAGGACACGAACCGGGCTGTCGCGCTCACGCGGCCCGACAGCCGATCCGGTGGGAGCGCCTGCTGGAAACTCGCCTGAGCCACGAACCGGACGACTGCGACTTCACCCAGGGAAAGGGCCGCGAGGCCGATCGCGGCCACACGGACACTCCACCCCGGTCGGGCCATGGGCGTGAGAACGGTCAGTGGGCACGTGAGGAGCGGTGCCGGCCGGATGACCGACCGTGTCCGAGCCGCGTCGAGACCCCGGTCGCCGACAATGCGCCCACCAAGGCGCCGCACCCCACGCGCCAGTTGGCAGCCCGACCAGGAGCGAGCCTGACGTGGTCATCGCGCCGGCAAGCCCGACCTGTAAATCCACATCAGTCGAACTCAGCCGGTCGAACTCAGCCGGTCGGGCTCGGCCGGGTGAGGAAGTGGGCGCGGGCCTCCGGAAGGAACATCGGTACCACCGCTGCCGCGGCGAGCAGGTCGGGCAGGGCGTTGAGGGCGGCCCACCACGCGGGCCCCTCCACCGTTCCGAGCCCCCCGACGCGGAACGTCAGGAAACCCGCACCGACGACGGCGAGGGCCGTCCGGGCCCAGCCCCGGCCGGCGCGCATGCGTGCCGCCACGAACAGCCAGGCGCCCAGGAGTACGGCGAGTACGGCCGCCTCCACGGCGATCCGGAGGATCGCGGTGTCCCGGCCGGCGTACTCGGTCAGTTCGTCCAGGCTGGTGGGCGGCGCCACGAAGGAACCGAGAAACCAGACGAGCAGTTCCGCGGCGACGGCCGCCGAGGTGAGTCTCCACGCGGCCTCGATCTGCCTCGGGCGCCCGGAGCGGGTGTCTGTCGTACCGGTCGTCACCGCAGCCTCCTTGGGGTACGCCCTGTCAGAGGGTGAGCGGAGCCTCACGGTTCCCGACGGGGCGTGTCGACCTGATCCGCCCTCAACTCCCTTCGCCGTGAGCGGACTCGGGTCAGGGAGCGGCGCCGCCGACGGGCCCGGGGTGGTCTCGTCCGGGGAGCGGCGACGGCCGACCGCCACCGGCCGCAGGCCGCCCCCGGCCGCCGCGACGAGGACGCGCGACCGGGGCGGGGCCGGGAACGGGAGCGGGGCCGGGAGCGGGGGCCGCGACAGGGGCCGGGGGCGAGGGCGTCCGTCGCGCCCTCTCGACGGCGTCAGCCGGTGAAGGCCTCGATGAGGGTCCAGAGGGCGAGGGCGCCCATGCACGCGGCGCCGATGCGCTGGACGTTCTTGAGGGGAACGCGCTGGGCGATGAAACGGCCGACGAGCAGGGCGAGGGCGGAGACCGACATCAGCGCGAGGGCGGAGCCGATGGCGGTGGACAGCCAGCCGTTGGTGGCGGCCAGGTTCGCCGTGGTGATCTGGGTGAGGTCGCCCCATTCGCTGATGAAGACGGCCATGAACGCGGTGGTGTAGACGGGCCAGAATCCCGTGACGGTCTTGGCCGCACCGTCCTCGTCGTCATCGTCGCCGCTGCGCAGCAGGACGAAGGCACCGAACGCGAACAGGGCGGCGGAGACGAGTTTGACGGCGATGTCCGGAAGCAGGCCGAGCAGGCTTCCGGCGCCGACGGCGATGGCCACGTGCACGATGAAGGCGGTGGAGGTGCCGAACCACACGTACAGCGGCCGCATCCGAGTACCCATGGCCAGCGAGGCGAACATGGTCTTGTCGGGGAGTTCCGCGAGGAAGATCAGCCCGAAGGCGGTGATGATCGCCAGGGGGTCGAAGGTCATTCCCTTGCTTTCTGCTGGGGCCGGGCCGTCAGCTCGTACGACACCCAGAGGGCGACGGGAAGAACCACTCGGCCCGGCACGACGGAGCGACCCACACATGGAGTGCGGACCGCGTCATGCCTTGGCCGAAGGTCTCGTCCACCCCGCACGATGTGCGGCGGTCCGATGGCCGGGGCGTCCGTAGACGTCCAGTATGTCGACCAGCGGTTTTCAGGACTACTCCCCTTCGCTGACACAGAGTGTAACAGCCGCCCCGGCGGCGCCCCGGACCGCCGGTCACCCGCTGGACGGGACCGCTCGCACCGCGACGGCCCCCTGGGCGGTGACGCCCTCGCGGACTGGTCGCGCGGATGCACACGAGCGTCGCGGCGGTACCGGACCATGGAACCGGTTGAACAGGGCCCGCGGGCGCGCCAGTTCGGCCGGCTTCGCCACCGTGTCCGGGTCGAGACGGCTCAGCAGGCCGAAGCCGCGATTGCGCTCGGAGACCCACCGCACCGACGGACGGGACTGCGCCCGCACACGGTCGACACCTGCCTGCGGCGGCTGCGCGGCAAAACCGCGGCGATACTCGTCCCGTGACGTGGTTCGAGCGGGCGGAGGCGGCGGAACGGCTCGGTGATTGGGACACGGCCCTCGTGTTGGTGAGCGCACGCGCCGGGTGCTACGCCGATTCCGACGCGCACGGCAACCACCTGTGGCACATGGACCTGTTGGCTGCCGCCGGGCGGTTCACGGAGCTCACGGAGCTCGCCCACACGGATGTCCACGCACGTCGGCGGCTCAATCGGGCGCTCCAGGAGCGGGGCATGGACTCGGCCTTGCGCGGCCGCGCCGCAGCCGGTGATCGGGGCGCCCTCTACGCCCTCCTTCGGCTGCTGTGCACAACGGATCGGGCTCCCGAGGCCGGCGCGAGCGGTCCGGGAACTCGCCCCGGACAACGCGTACGCGCTCCGGCTCCTGACCGGTCTCCGATCGCCGTCGGACGGCCCGGCGTGACATTGCGGCGGGCGGACGGTGAGGGGCGGCGGGGCCGATCCTTCGACGGCCGCGCATGAAATCGGCTGTCTGAAGCATGCGCGGAGGATGGAATGCGTGGTGTACGAGGAACGGTCGGGCCGGTCGGAGACGGTCGAGTGCGATCTTGAGGACGAGGCGTGCCGGACCGCCCTGAAGCGGCTGCGCGATCTGGACGACGGCGAGTTCGGGTGGATCCGACTCGTGGATCCGGACGAGTCCGAGCTGGTGCAGTTGGCCGAGGAGCTGGGACTGCACCCGCTGGCCGTCGAGGACGCGGTGCAGGCGCACCAGCGCCCGAAGCGCGAGCGGTTCGACGGCGTGCTGGCGGTGGCGATCAAGACGCTGTGGTACGTCGAGGACGAGACCGCGGTGGAGACCGGCGAGATGATGGTGTTCGTCGGTCCCCACTACGTACTCACCGTCCGCCACGGCGCGGTCGATCCGACGGCCGAGGCGGCCCGCCGACTGGACGCCGACGCGGCGATGCTGCGCTTCGGTCCGCTGTCGGTCCTGCACGCCGTGTTGGACGTGGTCGTCGACGCCTACAGCGACGCCGCCGACAAGGTGCGCGGCGCGCTCAACCGGTTGGAGGACCAGGTGTTCTCGTCCGCGCGCGTCGATCACACCGAGGGCATCTACTCGCTCAAGCGGGAGGTGCGCGAGTTCCGTGACGCGGTACAGCCGCTCGTGCCCGTCCTGCAGGATCTCCTGAACGGGCCGGGCGAGGAGCGGCACGCGCCGAAGGCCGAACCCTACTTCCGCGACGTGGCCGACCACCTGCACCGCACCGACACCGAGGTACGCACCCTCGACGAGCTGCTGAACTCGGTTCTCGACGCCCAACAGGCCCGGGTGGGCACCTGGCAGAACGACGACATGCGGCGCATCTCCGCGTGGGCGGCGATCTTCGCCATTCCCACCATGGTCGCGGGCGTGTACGGGATGAACTTCGAGCACATGCCGGAACTCGGCTGGACGTACGGCTACCCCCTCGCCGTGGGCCTGATGGCCCTGGCCTCGGGAGCGCTGTACCGGGCCTTCCGGCGCAACGGCTGGCTGTAGCCCCCACGCCGGATCCGACCCCCGAACCGACACCCGAACCGACGCCGGATTCCACTCCGGAAGCACTTTCCCGCCCGGCGTCGGGTGGGCAGGTGGTTACGGCGGGTCCTGTGACGCGACGGCGCAGGCCCCGGCGCGGTCAGGCCTTGTTCCACACCGTGACGTCGAAGGTCCCCTTCGGGTGGCCCACGTCACCGTTCATCTGCTTGATCCGCAGCCGCGCGACGCGGCCGTCGTTGGTGAGGGCGCACACGACCATGCCGGCCTTCGCCGCGATGTCCTCGGAGGTCGCCTGGGTGGCGACGGCGGACGCGCAGTCGGCGTACGAGGGCACGCTGCCCTCGGTCTCCCACACCAGGGCCTTGGCGCCGCGTTCGGGGCGCAACCTCGGACCGGCGAAGTCGAAGACGCCGAAGTCGTTGTCGGCGTTGGTCTGGGAGTTCGCGGGCGGCGTCGGGTCGAGGTCCTTGTCGTCCGCGAACGCGATCGCGAGCGGGCCTTCCCAGCGGACGGTACCGGCCGCCTTCCCGGCGGGGGCCGAGGGGGCGGCGGCGGGTGCCTGCGCGCCGCTGGACGCGGACGGGCCGCCCGCGTCCGTCCCGCCGGGCGCCGGGGTGGCCGTCTCGGCGGCTCCGGGCACGGCGTCGGCGGCCGGGGGCGCGGGGGCGGGGGCCGCCTTCGAGGAGTTGTCGGGGGCCAGCAAGTAGGCCCCGACCAGGGTCACCACCGCCGCCAGCATGGTCGCCCCGGCGCCGATCCACGCCCCGCGGTGGGGGGATCCTCCGCCGGCCGGCGGCGCGGGGTACCCCGGAACGTGCCCACCATGCGGCGCACCGGCCGGTGGTGTCTGCCAGTCGTGTCCCGGCTGCTGGTTGCTCACTGCTGTCCGTCCCCGTGTTCGATCTTTCCAGAAGGAGGTAGGTTAACCGGCCGCCCGCGGAGACCGGCAACCGATCGGAACGCACCTACCGTCCGACGGTGGCCACTTCGGCGGACCACCTCCTCGAACCCCGCCGGCGGACAACCGACAGATGACCCAACTGCTTCTCCTGGTACCCGAGTTCGTGGGCCAACCGGCGCGCAGCGGCGTTCAGGTGCTGCGCACCGCGACCTTGAGGCTCGCCGACAGTGCCCGCCTGCCGGGCTGGACAGGGCCTGCGTGCCGCGCTGTTGGTCCCGGCGCGCGTGCGCGCCCACGTCATCGGCATGCCGGGAACCGGCGTCCTGGTGCGTCCGCTCGCACATACGCGTCCCACCGTCCGCCGACCGCGGCCGACGACCTCGCGCGTCCGGGCGCCCCGAGACCCGTGCCAGGCGCGCCGCCGACCACGCCCACCCCGACAAGCGGACGCCCTGCGCGGAGGTGCTCGACCGCACCGCGGCCGACACCGGGGCGATGCAGGAGCCGACGTCGGAGCCGATGGCCGAGCCGGCGGCGCGTGGGCGCGGCGCCGCACATCCGTGGCCAATGGTTTGCGCGCAGTGCTCGTGGGCAGTCGCCTACAGCCGGAAGGACGAGGCCCCGGCCTGGAGGCCGTCATGTCGACAACCACGCTCGTTGCCATCATCGCCGCGCTGGTGCTGATCGCCCTGATCGCGGGGGTGTGGGCCTTCTCGCGCCGCCGTCACCTGCGGCAACAGTTCGGACCCGAGTACGACCGGACGGTCGAGGCCGAGGGCGGCCGGATGGCGGCCGACCGCGAGCTGCGGGCCCGAGAGCAGCGCCACGACACGCTCGACATCAAGGAACTGCCCGCCGAGCGGCGCGCGCAGTACACCGACGAGTGGCGCGACGTACAGGAACGCTTCGTGGACCGCCCCGAGGCATCGGTCGCCCAGGCGGACGAGCTGGTGACGCGCCTGATGCGCGAACGCGGCTATCCGGCCGACGGCTACCAGGGGCAGGTCCGGGACCTGTCGGTGGAGCACGGCCGCACCCTGGAGCACTACCGCGCGGCGCACGAGATCAACCTGCGCGGCAGCGGAGCCGAGGCGACCACGGAGGAACTCCGCGGGGCGATGGTCCACTACCGCGCCCTGTTCGAGGAACTGCTGAGCAGCGAAGGAGGCCGATGACATGCGGGAACACGGTGACACGGCGGGCCGCGGCGACGAGGACCGGCTGACCACGGAGAACCTCGCCAATCCGGGTGCGACCGGCGGCCAGGCCGTGTACCCCGGCGAGTCGACGGCCCTGGAGGGCGAGACCACCGACGCGCAGGACGGTACGCGGGGCGGCGGGGCACCCGACTCCCTCGCGGACGACCCGGAGCGCGCCGCGGAGGGCCCCGAGCGCGCCGATGCGCGCGGTGGGCAGGACGAGCGGGACGAGCCGCTGTTGGCCGGCGCGGAGACGGCGGGCTTCCGCGAGCGGTGGGCCGAGATCCAGGGACGCTTCGTCGACGACCCGAAGGAGGCCGTGACGTCCGCGGACACGCTGGTGGCCGAGGTGATGCAGGAACTCGCCCGGACCTTCTCCACCCACAAGCAGGAGCTGGAGGGCCAGTGGGGCCGCGGCGAGGAGGTCGCGACGGAGGACCTGCGGCTCGCGCTGCAACGCTACCGCTCCTTCTTCAACCGCCTCCTCAAGACCTGACCGCACACCCCGACGTCCCGGGCGCACCCGTGCACCCGTGGGCCCCGGGGCACCACGACCCGGGACGCGGGGCCGGGGCGGACACCGTGTGGGTGTCCGCCCCGGCTCCGTCGAGGCGCCGGCCCTCGAAAGGCGGCGTCAGGCACCCGTCAGGCACCCGCAGGGCGCCCGTCAGAAGGTGTGCGGCTCGTCGTAGTAGCGGCCGATCTGACGGTGGTAGTCCGCGTCCTGGAGGTGCTTGTCCTGGATGAACTCGGGAGCGTGCTTGATCTGTTCCTTCGTCCGGTTGACGTAGATCCGCTGCTCTTCCAACTCGACCCGGCTCACCGTGCCGGCCGGCAGGAGCACTTCCTTGCCGAAGATCCACGGGCCGGTGTCGACCACCAGGTAGGAGGAGTCGACCTCGTCGGAGTGCTTGTCGACCTTGCCGATGGAGCCGTCCGTGGCCTCGACCTTGAAGCCCGTCAGATCGGCGCCGGCCAGTCGACCGGACGTCTCGCTGTAACCCCACACATTCTCAGTCATACGAACAACCCCTTCAGCCGATCGGTGTGCGGCCCTTGTTTCGCCCCGGCGTTCTCGATGGCCCGGAGAGCCGCGGAAGAACCGCGGAAGAACCGCCACAGGGTCGCCTGCCCTGAAAGCCCCGCCCCACACGGGGCCACTCAGCGCGGGACCACTCCCGTGCGCGCCGCCGCCGTCCGGGTGGGTTCGGCGTCGGGGCCGAACCACTCGCACAACAGCACGGTCGCGTCGTCCTGGAGCCGCCCGTCGTGGTGACCCATGACGGCGCGGACGAGGCGACGCAACGTCTCCGGCAGGGGCAGACCATCGGCGTGGTGACGGATCAGGAAGTCGGTGAAGTTCGCGAGGCCGAACTCCGTGGAACCGGGCCGTCGCGCCTCCGTGATGCCGTCGGTGTACAGGACGAGGCAGTCCCCCGGCTCCAGTTGCTCCCTGCACGTACGGACGGGCAGCCCCAGGTCGGTGCCCATGGGATGGGCGGCCGGGCAGGCCAATTGGCCTGCCCAGCGACCGCCCCTGATGACCAGCGGCGGGAGATGGCCCCGGTTGACCCACGTGAGGACGCCGGTACGCGTGTCCAGGTCGGCGAGGACGCCCGTCACGTAGATGCTCCGCCGGAACTGTTCGAGCAGCACCTCCTCCACCCGCTCGCTCACGCCCACCAGGTCGGCCCCTTGCCGCCGGGCGTTGCGGCACGCTCCGACGGCGAGGTTCGCGGCCAGTCCGGCCGCCGTGTCGTGGCCCATGGCGTCGAACACCGAGAGGTGGACGACCGGGCCCGCCATCGCGTAGTCGAAGGCGTCCCCGCTGATCTCGTAGGCGGGCTCCATCGTGGCGGCGACGACGACCCGACCGTCCGCGTACGTCCGCGGTGGGATCAGGTGCCACTGCATCTCGGCCGCCACGTTCATGGGGGCCGTGCGCACGAGCCGCGCGTAGGCGTCGCTCTGGTCGCTCTTGGTGACGATCAGCAGGGCGGTCAGGGAGGCCAGGGCCTCGGCGTCCCGGCGGGCGGGCGCGTCGCCGTCGTCCGGGGTGAGTCGCAGCAGGCCGAGCCGTTCGCTGCCGTTCAGCATCGGCACCCACCACTGCGCGTGGTCCGGGTCCGCCGCCGTGTGCACGATCTCCCCGTGCTGGTAGGCCCGCCCGGCGAGGGTGCCGTCGATCCTGATCTCTCGTTCGTCCGCGCGGGCCGCCGTCGCCCCCGGCCCGGTCGCTGGTGGGAGGGGCAGCAGCCGGAGCACGCGCTCCTGCATGTCTGCCACGTAGATCCGTACGTGGCGCAAGCCGGCCCGGGCCGCGTGTTCGGCGACCGTGGCCGGCAGGAGGTCCATCGGCATGAGGTGACCGGCCGCCAAGAGGCCGGCCAGCATGTTCGCCTCGCCGTCCCGCCGATCGATCGCCACAGACTCATCTCCCGCGCCGGTGGATCCAGTGCATCACACACGGGCGGGTTTCGCCGTGGACGCACGTCGCGCGCCGGCGGCCCCCTCCGCGTGGGGGGGGTGGCTCGCGGCTCCCCCGCCCGGGAGGTCGGGGGCCTCAGGTGCCCGCCGGGTGTTGCGCTCCCTTGCGCTCGGCCGTGCGGCGGGCCGCCGCGGCGTCGGTGACGTCGAGGAACACCTGGTCCAACTCGGGCCATCGTGCCTTCAGCTCGTCCCGGATGCGGACCATCGCGTCCTCGACGGTCTCGCTGTCGTAGCCGGCCGTGAGGTCGATGCCGGCGGCCAGCAGAACCGTGTCCGGCCCGAGCTGCATCGTGAGCAGCGCCGTGACCGAGTCGATCTCGGGCTGCCGGCACAGCAGGGCCCGTACCTCGCTCTGCATGGCCGGATCGGCGGCCTCGCCGATCAGTTGCGCCCGGGCTCCCTTGCCCAGGGTGTACGCCACGTAGACGAGCAGGACCCCGATCAGGATGGAGGCCCACGCCTCGTACGCCACGTCACCGGTCACCATGTGGAGTGCCATGCCGATCATGGCGAGGACGACACCGGCGCAGGCCGTGCTGTCCTCGGCCAGGACGGTGCGCAGGGCCGGGTCGCGTACCTGGCGGATCTCCTCGGTGGTGCTGCGTCCGGTGTTCCTGGCCTGGCCGCGCACCTGGCGCACGGCGCGGACCAGCGAGGCCCCTTCGGCGAGCAGCGCCGCGAAGAGCACGATCAGTCCGATGACGTAGCCCTCGTGCGATTCCGAGCCGCCGGAACGGAACGCCTCGATGCCCTGGAAGACCGAGAAGCAGCCGCCGGTGACGAAGATGCCCACGGCCGCGAGCAGAGACCAGAAGAAGCGCTCCTTGCCGTAACCGAAGGGGTGGTGCTTGTCCGCCGGGCGCCTGCTGCGTTTGACCGACGCCAGCAGGAAGACCTCGTTGAGGCTGTCGGCCACGGAGTGCGCCGCCTCGGACAGCAGGGCCGGGGAGCCGGCGATGACGCCGCCGATGCCCTTGGCCACGCAGATGACCAGGTTCGCGCCGAGGGCCACCCACACCGTGACGCGGGTTTCGCCGTCGCGTTCGGTCGCCGTCCCGGCGGAACCCGTCATCGCCTGTCCGCGGGCGCCGCGGTGCCCCGGATCGCGGCGGTACCAGGTCCTGCGGCGCCCGGTACCTCGGTGATGCGGGTCGCGTTCAGGGTGAGCCGTGCGATGCGGTTCTCGTGGTCCGCCGCCCTCGTCTCGGTGCCCTGGAGCTGGGCGGGCGCCGCGCCGGTCAGCTCCCAGGTGGTGAGCACTCGGCGGCCGGCCGCGTCCGTCTCGTCGATGGCGAGGGAGACGGGGCGCGGTGCGTCGGCTTCCTCCGCGAGCGCCCAGGCCAGGGCGTGGGGGGCGTCGGCGAGGACGCAGCCGGTCAGGGTCACCGCGAGGTCCCGCCCGGGGTCGCCGTCGTTCTCCCGGGGGCCCAGGCCCTGGGCTTCCTCACAGGTGAAGCGCTCTCCCTCGACGGTGACGCGGAACCGCGGGGGATGCGTGGTGGAGTAGTCCATGCCCCTGCGCCTGCCCGGGGCCCGGACCCGTATGCGGTCCGCGGGTGCGCGGCGCCCGTACGGCCGAAGGGGCCCGGGGCGGCCCGCGCACGGACGCGTCGCGGGGCGGATCAGGCGGCGAACTCCTTGACGAAGGTGGCGCAGAAGGCGTCCAGGTCGTCGGGCTTGCGACTGGTCACCAGCGTGCCGGGAGCGGCGCGGCAGACGTGGACCTCCTCGTCCACCCAGGTGCCGCCCGCGTTGCGGATGTCGGTGGCCAGACTCGGCCACGAGGTCAGGGTGCGGCCGCGCACGACCTCGGCTTCCACCAGCGTCCAGGGGGCGTGACAGATCGCGGCGACGGGCTTGCCCGCGTCGAAGAAGCTCTTGACGAACCCGACGGCCCGCTCGTCCATCCGCAGCGCGTCCGGGTTGGCGACGCCTCCGGGCAGTACGAGCGCGTCGAAGGCGTCCGAGGTGTCACCGGCGAGTACGTGGTCCACGGTGAACCTGCCCGCCTTGTCGAGGTGGTCGAAGGCCTGGACCTGTCCCGCTTCCGTCGATACGAGTTGCGGGTTCCAGCCGGCTGCCAGGGCGGCCTCCCACGGTTCGGTCAGTTCGACTTCCTCGACGCCCTCGGGCGCGGTCAGGAATGCGATGCGCACCGCGTTCACTTCCTTCGGTTCGGGGCTCCGGCATCCCCGCCGTTCGTGCGGGGGCGTGGGGCCGGGGCCGGTGGGTTCAATCGCACCCCGCGCCTGCCCGGCTCCTCGTGTCGCAATCATCCGATTACTCCCCCGGCCGATCCCCGGCCGATCCCCGGTTGCTTCGCCGGGCGCCGAGCCCGGCCCGCATGTTTCATGGGTGGGAGATCGGAGGCTGAGCGCATGGTGCGGTGCGAAGACACGAGGCGGGCCGCGCGGGTAGGCCCGAGGGAGCCGGTGGAGCACGTCGTGGCCTCGTGCGGGACGCGTCCGGCGGCGGGTCCGGCGACGGAGCGGGCCGGCCGGGCCGGTGAAGTTCCGTGACGCCGTTCGTCCCGCAGGACCCGGAGACGCTCAAGCGGCTCATCGCCCGCGAGGTGAGCAGCCGGCGGGCCGCGGCGCGACGCGCTGCCGGGCTGTGGCAGGACGGGGAGCCGTCGCGCCCCGCGGCCGAAGCGCCCGCGCAGCCGTGCCCCTGCGGTGGGGGTGACGGCCCCGGACACGGCTGCGGTGACGACGCCGACGGCCACGACCCCTGGGCCTGTGTCTGCGCCACCCTGCCCGCCATCCCCGTGTCGGCCGCCCTGCTCGCACCCGTACGGGACGCCGACGGCCGTACCGTCGACTTCACGGTCAAGGCGGGGAACCACGTGCGCTCCGCGCAGTGGCTCGACGCCCCCGACCGGCAGGTCGGCCGGCGCCTGCTGGAGGTCCAGCCGGGCGCCGCGGCGGGCGGGCTCCTGAGCGCGCTCGCGGGCGTACTGGGCACCGGACGCGCGCTCAAGGCCCATGCCGTGGACTACACCGAGCAGCGCAGCGACGGGCTCCACCGCACGAGGCTGTTGTACGACGCCGCGTCGTGCGGGGACCAGGTGCTGGCCACCTGGAGGGCCGCCCGCAACCCGTCGGAGCTGCTCTCGCTCGACGCGCAGTACATCGCCTCGATGGGCTGGGGCGCCTGGGATCTCCTCTCCGGCGTCGTCACCTGGTCGGAGGGCCTGTCCGCGATCTTCCGCACCGGTCCCGATCGGCAGCTCTCCCTCGCCGAACTCAGCGACTCGGTGCTGCTGGAGGACGTTCCGCGCTTCGGCAGACTGCTGACGGCCCTGCTCGACGGGGAGGAGCCGCCCGGCGCCGAAGTGCGGTTCAGCGTGCTCGGCGAGGTCCGCACCCTCCACCTGGTGGGGCATCCCGTCATCGCGACGGACGGGATGCCCTGGGCCCTGCACCTGATCGCGCGCGATCTCACGGCGGAGGTCCGCAGCCGACAGCGGCTCGCGGAGACCCGGCGGCAGTCCGAACAGTTGCGCAAGGAGGCCGCCGCGGAGCGGCGCGTCGCCTCGGCGTTACGGGAGGCCCTGCTGCCGACGCACTCGGCGGAACTCGCCGAGCTGGGAGTCACGGTCGCCGCCGCGTACCTGCCGGCCGAGGAGGACGCGGCGGTGGGCGGCGACTGGTACAAGTGCAGGCTGTTGCCGGACGGGCGGATCCTACTCGCCATCGGCGACGCCTGCGGTCACGGTCTGAGCGCGGTCGCCCGCATGGCCCAGCAAAGGCACGCCCTCGCGGGGCTGGCCCACGCGCCGCGTACCGACGCGGGACGGCTCACCACGTGGATGAACGAGCTGCTGTGCGGTGACCCGGCCGCCCAGACGGCGACCGCGATCATCGGCCACATCGACTCGGAGCGGAACCTCGACTGGGCCTGCGCCGGTCATCCGCCGCCCCTGCTGCTGCGCGGTTCCGAGGCCACGGCACTGGACACGGGACACCGGGGACCGCTGTTCGGGCTGCTGCCCGGCCACGAGTACACGAGCGCGACCGTCTCCCTGCGTCCGGGTGACCTCCTCCTCCTCTACACCGACGGCATGGTCGAGCGGCGCGGCGAGGACATCACGCGGGGAATCGAGGTCCTGCGCAGGACCTTGGCCACGTGCGAGGGGCTCGAAGCCGATCAGGCCCTCGATCGCATCATGGCCGCGTACACGCCCGAGGCGAACGAGGACGACACCTGTCTGGTGGCGATCCGCATCGACTGAGGGCGGCGGGGGGCCCGGAGCCGGACCGGGGGCAGGTCCGGGCCCGGGCCGCGGACCCGCGCGGACGGCAGCGTCCGGGGGGTCACCGCCCCTGGCGTCCCCTGTACCGGCGCACCAGGCCGTACGCGAGGACGGCGCACCCGGCCGCCACCAGCGCGGGGTGGCGGCGTGCGACCTCGGCGGCCCGGCTCGCCTCCGCGCGTCCCCTGTCGGGGGTGACGTCCCGGATCCCGGCTTCCAGGGCGCCGGTCAGGGACGCCGCCTTTCGTGCCACGGGCTCCGGGATCCTGTCCTGCGCCGCGTGGACCACGGCCGAGACCTTCTCCTGGGCGCCTGCCTTCACCTCGACGGCCGTGTCGTGGGCCCGGGCCTTGAGTTCGGCGGCCTTCTCCTGCGCGCCCGCCTTCACCTCGGCCGCCTTGTCCCGGGTTTCGGCCTTGAGCTCGGCGGCCTTGTCCTGGGCGCGGGCCTTGACGTCCGCCTTGGCGGCCAACGCCTCCACGGTCCGGCCCAACTCGTCACGGGTCGTCTCGATCTGTGCGCGCAACTCGTCCGGGGTGGCCGGATCCTTGTCCGCGTGGGTGTGGTCGTCGGTCATCGATGTGCCCTTTCCTTGATTTCGGCCACGTCGGCCTTCACGCTGTCGATGGCCTGCTCGGGCGCGGGCGGGGTGGCGCGGACCGCCTGCTTCTTGCCGGCCGCCGCCAGGACGGCCGCGATCACGGCGAGGACGCCGGTGACGATCAGGGCCGCGGCCCACAGCGGCAGGACGAGGGCCAGGGCGACGATGCCGGTCGCGGCGAGGCCCTGGAGCGCCAGGATGCCGAAGAGACCGGCTCCGCTGAGGAGGCCGGCGCCGAGACCCAGGCCCTTGCCCTTCGCGCGCATCTCGGCGGTGGCCAGGTTCAGTTCCTGGCGGACCAGCAGGGTCAGTTGCTCCGAAGCCTGCTTGACGAGGGCGCTCGTCGAGGCGGAAACGGTGTCGTCGTGGTCGTGGGGTGAGTGGTCGGCTGAGGAGTACATGGTCGGAGATCTGCCTTCCTTGCGCGGGCGGGCCGGTGGCGTCGCCCGGTACGTCGTGTGGCCTCGGTTTCGGTTGCGGAGGCGGCTCGTCTCGTACCGGTGGCGTCTTCCCCGTCTGGGGGCGCGCACTCGCCGGTGAGCGCTCAGACCCGGGCGCCTTCCGCGTGCCCGTCCGGCCCGTCGCCCGGCACCGGATGGTGCTCGGCGCGTTCCCGTTCCTCCCGGCTCCACGCGCGGGTGTCGCGGGGGCGTACGTAGGGCTCCTCGTCGGCCGGATGACCGCCCATGATGGCGCGCCGGCGGGACATCTCGGCGTCGAATTCCAGGCCGAGGAGGATGGCCAGGTTGGTGATCCACAGCCAGACGAGGAAGACGACCACGCCCGCGAGGGTGCCGTAGGTCTTGTTGTAGGAGGCGAAGTTCGCCACGTAGACGGCGAATCCGACCGAGGCGGCGAGCCAGATCAGCAGGGCGAGCAGACTGCCCGGCGTGATCCACTTGAAGCCGCGGCCCTTGGCGTTCGGGGTCGCCCAGTACAGCAGGGCGATCATGCTCGTGACCAGAACGACCAGGACGGGCCACTTGGCGATGGACCAGACCGTGAGCGCGGTGTCGCCGAGGCCCAGCACATCGCCGGCCCGGCGGGCGACGCCGCCGGTGAAGACGACGATCAGGGCGCTCGCGACGGCCATCACCATCAGCACGACCGTCACGCCGAGCCGCACCGGCAGCACCACCCAGACGGGCCGTCCCTCGGGCATGTCGTAGACGGCGTTGGCGGCGCGGATGAACGCGCCGACGTACCCGGACGCGGACCAGACGGCCACCACCAGGCCGACGACGGCGACCACGGACCCGATGCCGCTGCGGCCCTGCAACTGTTGCACCGCGTCGGCCACCACGTCGCGGGCGGAGGCGGGCGCGAGCTGCTCCAGCTGATCCAGTGCGCGCTGCGCCGTGGACGGGCCGGCCAGCCCGAGCAGGGAGGTGAGGACGAGCAGCGCCGGGAAGAGCGCGAGGATGCCGTAGTACGTCAGCGCGGCCGCCCGGTCGCCGAGTTCGTCGTCGCCGAACTCCTTCAGGGTGCCCTTCAGTACCTTGCCCCAGGCGTGCTTCGGCATCTCCGTGGGCCGGTCGGGCTCGTCGCGCTCCACGCTCGGATCCGGCCCGACCCGGCCACGCGCCGGCTCCTGCCCGGGCGCCCCGCCCGGACTGTCGCCGCGGTCGCCGGGCGGGGCCGCGGGGGGCGGTTCCCGGTCGACGTCCGCGGCCGCGGGCCGGTGCGGTAGCCGCCCGTCCTTCCGCTCCGGCTCGTGGTGCTTGCGTTCCCATAGCGCTGCCATACCGAGCGGATGTCCGCGATACGCGGCCTCAATCAGCGCGTCGGATCCCCGCCTGGGTGCGCTCCGCTCCCCCGGGCGGCCCGGGCCACGGACCGCCCGGGGGACGGGTTCTCGTACCGGAGGCGGTGGGGCGGCGGCCCGCGTTCGCGGCGGGGGGAGAGGATGACTGCGTGACAGACACCTTCACCACCCGGACCATCGACGTGACCACCGGCTCCGCGGAGACCGTGCACGACCTGACCTCGGCCTGCGCGGCCTTCCTCCGGGACGCCGCCCGTGGTCGCGACGGACTGCTCAACGTGTTCACCCCGCACGCGACGGCCGGACTGGCCGTCATCGAGACGGGCGCCGGCAGTGACGACGACCTGTTGGAGGCCCTGCGTTCGCTGCTGCCCGCCGACGACCGCTGGCGCCACCGGCACGGCTCGCCGGGGCACGGCCGTGACCACGTGTTGCCGGCCCTGGTACCGCCGCACGCCACGCTGCCCGTGGTGGGGGGCGAACTGGCGCTGGGGACCTGGCAGTCGGTGGTCCTGGTGGACACCAACCGGGACAACCCCCGGCGCACGGTACGGCTCTCCTTCCTGGCCTGAGACCGCGCCTTCTCCATCGAACCCATGGCGACCCGGCTCGGGAGCCCCACCGCCTCACCCGGTCTGCTTCGTCCAGCGCTGCGACGCGTCCCCGCCGCAGGTGCTCGTGATCAGACCGCTGCTCATGCCGAGGTCGAGGCAACCGCCGCCGTAGTCGCTGCGGAGGCTGCCGCCCGAGCCGGTACGCCACAGCCGGCCGATGTCCTGGGCGCAGTCGCCGACGAAGACGGCCTGGCCGAGGCCGTTGGAGTAGAGGCACTGGCCGCTCTGCTGGTTGACGAGTTTGAAGCTGCCGTTCGACGCGCTGCGGACGGTCCACCGCGCGGAGGAGTCGGAGCAGTCGCCGTGGTCCGACGCCCCGAAGACCTGGGTGATGCACTCTCCCTTGTTGCCGTTCCGGTAGCGGTAGGTGCCGGAGTCGGGGGTCTTGGGAGGTACGGGGGCGGTGGACGAGCCCCCACCGGGGGGACGCGGGCCGTCGGCACCGCCGGGGTTGCCGCCGTTCGCGGAGCCGCCCGCGCCGTTCACGGAGCCGCCGGCGCCGTTCTGTGCGCCGCCCCCGGGGCCCGGGCCGGGCACGGGGCCGGGTCCGGTTCCCGGGCCGGTTCCCGCGCCGCCGACGGCCGCGGGCCGGGGGGCGCCCGTTCCCGCCTGCCCGGCGTTGGCGGCCACCCCGCCGGGGTTCGCCTGGGCCGGGGACTGCCCTGGGGAGGCTTGGCTCGACGGGGCGCCGCCCGATGTCGGCGGCTTCCCGTCGGGGGACGCCGCGGCCGGGGCCGACCGGTCGCCCCGGGCGCCGGCCTGCGGCGGCGAGGACGTGTACGGCAGGTGTTGGAGGGCCAGTGTCGTGCCGCCCGCGACCACGACGACGGGGATGACGGCGAGCAGGACCCTGGTACGGCGCCGTGGCCGTTCGGCGGGCCGCGGGTCCTTCGCCGGCTCGACTTCGCCTTCGGGTGCGGGCACGGGCTCGGGGTCGGGCACGCGTTTCGCGTCCGCCTTCGGGGCGGTGTCCGCGCCGGGCTTCGCGGCGGGGTCCGTGGGCGGCTCCGGCTCCTGGCCGGTGAGCGGCAGCGTCGGTACGTCGATGTCCGGCACGTTGGCGGCGAAGGCGGCCCGCTCCCGCAGGCTCGCCGTGATGGCCGCGGGCCACAACGGCTCGACGAACGGGCCCCGGCGCACGGCACGTTCGTGCAGTTCGTCGGCGGTGGGACGGCCCTCGGGGTCCTTGTCGAGGCAGGCCGCGACGAGGTCGGCGAGTTCGGGGTCCCGCTCCCGCAAGGAGTCCAGTTCCGGTTCCTCGTGGACGATGCGGTACAGGACGCCGTGCCCCGACTCCTCGCCGAAGGGCGGCCTGCCGGCTGCCGCGAACGCGAGTACCGAGCCCAGGGCGAACACGTCGGTGGCGCCGCTGACCTCGCGCTTTCCCGAGGCCTGTTCCGGCGCCATGTAGGCGGGCGTGCCCACCACCATGCCGGTTCTGGTCAGTTGGCTCTGTTCGGCGGCCCGGGCGATGCCGAAGTCGATGAGGGTGAGGCCGGCCAGGGTCAGCATGACGTTGGACGGTTTGAGGTCCCGGTGCACCATCCCGAGCCCGTGTACCGACTTCAGCCCGGCGGCGGCCTCGCGCAGCAACAACCACAGCGCGTCGGCGGGGAGCCCGCCGCCGTACGACTCGACGGCCTTGCTCAGCGTGACCCCGGGAATGTACGCGGTCACGAACCACGGGGGCCGGGCGGTCCGGTCACTGGCCAGCAGCGGCGCGGTGGCCTCGTCGGGCAACCGGGAGAGGTTGTCCAACTCGTGCCCGAAACGGCGCAGGAAGTCCTCGTCCTCGCCCACGACGGAGGCCAGCAACTGCTTGACGGCGACGTACCGGCCGTCATGGACCCCGAGGTACACCCGCCCCATGCCGCCGGCGCCGAGTCGCCCCGCCAACGGAATGGAACCGATCCGCCGCGGATCCCCCGCCTCCAGCGGCCCGGCCCCACTCCCGCTCAGCTCTAACACGTCAGCCCCATCGAATTGGAATTGTTTCCAGAAACCTACCCGAGCGACCCGGACCGGCAACAGGTCAAGTCCCCCCGTCCGGCGGCCGTTCCGGCCCCGCGCCCCGGCCGGACCCGGCCACCCGGGACATCCCGGACTCGCCGTGTGGGGCGCCGTCGTCCCGGTGGCGGCCGAAGCGGGCGGCCGGAGCCGGGGGCGGCGGCGTGGGCGGCCGGGCGGGGGGGGCGGGGGGGCGGGTCCCGTGCGGTGCGGATACCTTCAGCGCACCGCGAAGCGAACGAGAGCACGACAGAGGGACGACCATGCCCGCCAGAACACACGCCACCACCACAGCGGTAGCCTGCCTCGCCGGGCTCGCCCTCGCCGCCTGCGGCCCGACCGGGTCCGACCCCCGGGCGGTCCCCGCGGCCCCGACCTCCGCTGCGGCGTCGCCCGACGTCCCCGCGTCCACGCTCCTGGTCCGCGGCTACGAGACCACGCAGCGGGCCCACCCGAAGAAGCTCCGCTCCGAGACGGTCGTGGAAGGCGTGAAGGTGACGGCCTCGCTCGCCCTGGACACGGACACCGACAGCGCGGGGGAAGTGGTGTACGCGGGAATCGGCCGGTCGGAGATCTTCGTGACGGTCGACCACGTCTACACCAAGAGTGACGAGGGCTTCATCCGGCACGGCTTGAAGGACTCCCCGCGGCAGGTCTCGGACGCGGCGGTCGCGAGGTTCGCGGGCCGCTGGGTGAAGCAGAGCCGATACACCGCGGCGAGCGCCGACATCGCGGCCGTGCGCGAACTGGCCCGACCGTTCACCGAGTTCCTGGAGGACCGCCGGGACCAGCCGACCGCCCGGTTCGTCCGGCGTGACGTCCTCGACGGCACGCCGGTCGACGTCGTCACCTCCCAGGACGCGCGGGGGAACACCGCGACGAGCTACATCGCCGTCGAGGGCCGTCCGTACCTGCTCAAGCGCACGGAGGCGGGCGCCGAGCCGGCGGAGTACTCCTACGGCGACTTCCTGGAACCCAACCCCGTCGTACCCCCCGCGGAGGAGGAGGTCCTGGCCGTCCGCTGAGGCGGTGCTCCCGGCCGATCGACTCCCGCCACACCGGCTTGGCCGGGCACCCGTCGGCGGAGCGGCGGCGTCGGCCACCATGGCCGTGGGGGCGTACGTCGGCGACTTCTTCGGCCTTCACCTGCGCGGGATCCCCGCGCCGCGCGTGGACGGACCGACGCCGGCCGGCCCGGAGGTCGTGTTTCCACCGCCGCTGCCGGCCGGGGCGTGGTGCGGCTCGTACGATGGGCCCCATGTCGGACGCCTCTCCCCGCCCCGAGCCGTTCGTCCTCCGGACCGCTCCGGCGGCGCTCGAGGACCTCGCCGCGCGGCTGCGCGCGACACGGTGGCCGGACGAAGCCGAGGACGCCGGATGGTCGCTCGGGACCGACCTCGGCTACCTGCGCGAGCTCGTCGCCCACTGGGCGGACGGCTTCGACTGGCCCGCGCGGGAGGCGGAGCTCGCCCGACTCCCCCACCACCGTGTGGCGCTCGGCGGGCTGGGAGTCCACTTCGTGCACGTCAGGGCCGTGGAACCGGCGGGTTCCGGCCGGCCCGCCCTGCCTCTCGTCCTCAGTCACGGCTGGCCGGACTCGTTCTGGCGCTACTCCAAGGTCATCCCCCTCCTCACCGACCCCGGTGCGCACGGCGCCGATCCCGCCGACGCGTTCGACGTGGTCGTGCCCGACATGCCGGGGTTCGGCTACTCGGACCGCCCCGTCGGGCCGCCCCTCGACGCCATCGCCGTGGCCGGCCTGTGGGCCGAGCTGATGGGCGTACTCGGTTACGAGCGGTTCGGCGCGGCGGGCGGGGACATGGGCAGCCACGTGAGCCGCTACCTCGGGCTCGACCACCCCGAGCGGGTCGTGGCCGTCCACCGCACCGACGCCGGGCTGCCGATCCACACCGGCGACCCGGCAGACCTCACACCCGAGGAACGCGCCTGGTTCCACGACGTCGCGTCCTGGGGCGCCGCCGAGGGCGCCTACGCCGCCCTGCACCGGACGAAGCCGCAGACCGCCGCGTTCGGCCTGACCGACTCGCCGGCCGGGCTCGCCGCGTGGATCGTCGAGAAGCTGCGGGGGTGGAGCGACTGCGGCGGTGACGTCGAACGGCGCTTCACGAAGGACGAGGTCCTGACGAACGTCATGGTGTACTGGCTCACCGGGACCATCGGCTCGTCGATGCGCATGTACCGCGCGAACGCCGCGATCCCGCCCGCGCAACACGCCCGCCGGGTCGAGGTGCCGTCCGGGTTCTCGCTCTTCCGGGGTGACATCGTCCGCCCGCCGCGGGCATGGCTGGAACGCACGGCGAACGTCGTGCGCGTGACCGAGCCCGCGCGCGGCGGGCACTTCGCGCCGTTCGAGGAACCCGAGCTGTACGCCGAGGAGCTGCGCGCCTTCTTCCGTCCGTACCGGGCGGCGGCGACGGGCTGACGGCGGCCGGCGGTTCCGTGGAGCCTGCGGACGACGAGCTTGCGGACGACGCCTCCCGCCGCGGGGTCGGCGGCGGGCGACGGCGTCCCGGTGGGGCCCCCGGGTCCTGTCGGTCCCGCTCAGTTCCGGCGGCGGGAAACGCGGGCGAGGAGCCGGACGCGGGCGACCTGGAGCCGGGGCATCAGAACGTAGACCACGGTCAGTACGACGATCGCGCTCAGCACGAGCGTCCGCAGGACCATGGGCAGGCGCTGGAGCCGGTCGTGCAGGAGCAGTTCCAGCACCGTGAGGGTGGGGAAGACCGCCATCCAGATCATGAGGGCCATGTGGTGCTTGGGGGGCGGGCCCGCGGGCGCGGTGTGGGACATGACGAATCGACTCCTTGCTCGTCGCGACAACTTCCAAACAGACGGTTGGAGATTAGGCACACCAACCGACGATCTCCAAACGACTGTTTGGAGATGGCGTAGGGTGGCCCCATGGCCTGGGACACCGCACGTACGCGACAAGCGCTGCTGGACGCCGCCGTCGACGAGTTCTCCGAGCACGGTTTCGATGGTGCGCGCATCGAGCGCGTCAGCACCCGGGCAGGAGTGAACAAGGAACGGATCTACCAGTACTTCGGCAACAAGCAGCAGCTTTTCGGGCACGTCCTGGAGGCGGAGCTGGAGCGGATCGCGACGGCCATTCCACTGACCGTCGACCAGGCCGCCGATCTGGGCGAGTACGCCGGCAAGCTGTACGACTACCACCGCTCCCACCCGCAGTTCATCCGGCTCCTGCACTGGGAGGGCCTCAAGGACGGCGGCGCCCCCGCCCTGTTGGAGACCGAGCGGACCGCGACCTACGGGGCGCGCGTCGCGGCCCTCGCCGAAGCCCAGGCCAACGGAACGCTCGACCCCTCGCTCGAAGCCGACGACCTCTTCTACGCGGTTCTCGCCCTGGGGGCCTGGTGGTTCAGCGTGCCGCAGGCCGTACGCATGATCTTCGGCGGACCCGCGGAGCCGGAGTCCGAACGCGCCTCGATGGTGCGGCTGGTGCGCAGGCTGGTCGGTCAGGAGCCGGTCGGCTGAGGGCGACCGGCCGGCTGAGGGCTACCGGCCGGCTCCGGCCCGACCGGCTCCACCGGCGCCGACCGGCGGGACCCGGCACGGGTTCGGTCGCAGGACTGTCAACTCCCCCCGCACGGAAGCAGAATGGAGGTCGGGGCAACAGGGGGAGGCGCGCCGATGGGTCGGGCATTGCGGGTGGCACTGGCCGTTTGCTTCGCGGGATTCGTGCTGTGGTACGCCTCGTACTACACCACGATCATGGTGTGGGAGGGCCGCAAGATCCTCTCGTGGCTGGCTCCGCCCGTGTTGGTCGCCGGGCTTGGCGCGCTGCCGTGGCTGGTGCGGTCGCTGCGCTCCGCGGGCCGGGAGGGGGCCGGATCCGCCGCGCGGGCCGTCGGCTGCGTCGGCGCCGTACTGGCCCTCGGCATCGCGGTCGGCTGGCTGGTCTACGGTTCGTACCAGCAGGACCGGGCCTACATGGAGAGCACGCGGATCGTCGCCGAGCCCGTCCCCGAACTCACCGCCCGCGCCCCGTACCTGGTCGGCAAGGCGCAGGCCGCCCCGAACCTGGGTGATGTGACGGGTGAGATAGCGGACGTCACCTACCTGCCCGACTCGGACCGGTTCTCCACCCTCGTGGAACGTCGCGGCTGGCTCTCGGGCTACGAGGTCGGCCTGGTCCAGGACGTGCCCCTCGGCGGCACCGGGCGCAACCAGCAACGCTGCGCCTTCGACACCGACGTCGCCGACGCGCGGATCAGCGGCTGGTTCACGCACAACCTCGGGCGGAAGATCTCCGCGAAGAAGCGGTGGGTCCGCTTCGAGGCTTCGGACTCCTACGTCACCTGCTCGGGCGACACACCCACGGTCGTGGTCCCGCTCAAGCGGCAGACCGGCTTCTTCGTGATCACGGAGCGGCCCGCCGGGGTGGCGCTGTACAACGGGCGCACCGGCGCGCTGACCGTCGTCGAGGACTCCACGGCCGTCCCCGGCCCCTCGTACCCGCTGAGTCTGGCGTCCCGGCAGCGCGAGGCCACGGCGGCGGTCGGCGGTTTCTCCGACTGGCTCTTCGAACGGAGCGGTTGGGACGAGTCCGAGGACGGCGCCAACGAGGGCAACGAGTCGGAGTTCACCCTCCGCTACCGTGACCAGGGCGGGCGCAGCGCCTACGTCACTCCCCTCACCCCGCAGGGCGAGGCGAGTTCGGTCGTGGCCGTGTCGACCGTCCCGACCCGCCACCGGGGCGGCGGGCTCGCCCCGCTGACCGTGCACCGGCTCGATCCGACCTGGTCCTCGCCGCAGACGATCGTCGCCCTCGTCAAGGCCGAGTACCGGGACGTCTGTTGCTACAACGACGACCGGGTCTTCGAGGTCGTCCCGACCGGCGGGAGCACCTGGACGGCCACGGTCGGCAGCGAGCAGAACATCCGCTACCGGGTGGAGGGCAGGGGCCAGATCGGCGGCCGCGAGGCGACCTGTCTCAAGAGCGCCGACGGCACGCTCATCCGCTGTGCGTACGCGGCGCCCGGCTCGCCGGAGGAGAAGGAACTCAAACGTCAGGAGGAGGAGAAACGCAAACGTGAGGCCTCGTCCCCACCCGCCGGCGAGGACCTGTCGAAACTCAGCCCCCAGCAGTTGGCGGAACTCCACCGGCGCGTGACCGAGGAGGTCAACCGCCGTCTGACGGGCGGGTAGGGCGCACCGGACCCCGGGCGGGAGCGCGCCGGGCCCGGCGTGCGCCGGCCGTCGACGCGGGCGGGCCCGGCGGGGACCCGGGCCCCCACCGGGCCCGCCCGTGGGTGGCCGGCGGGTCAGTCCAGGAGGACGCCCGGGTTGAGGATGCCGTGCGGGTCCAGGGCGCCCTTCGCCGCGCGCAGCGCGAGGGCGAAGGGTTCGGGGCGCTGGAGGTCGTAGCCCGGGCGGTGGTCGCGGCCGACGGCGTGGTGGTGGGTGATCGTGGCGCGGTGGCGGTGCAGCACCTCCCCGGCGACCTCCTTGAGGTGGTCCCACACCGCGACCTGATCGTCCGGGCGGCCCGCCGCGAGGACGGTGAAGTACGGGGCCGCGCCGTCCGGATAGACGTGCGTGAGACGGCAGTTGACGAGGGCGGGGTGGCCCGTCGCCTTGAGGGCGGCCTCGCCGACCTCGGTGCGCACGGCGTCGATCAGGCCCGGGACGCGGTCCCAGGTGGCCGCCGTCTCGAAGGTTTCCGCTATGGCGCCCATCCTGGCCAGGCCGTCACGCAGGTACGGCATGCGCAGGAACGCCGAGCGCCAGGCGCCCACCGCGTCCTGCCCGCCGTCGCGGGACCCGCCGGGCCGACCGCCGTGGGCGCGGGCCAGGTCGACGGCCTGTTCCAGGCGGGTGTCCACGGGGAAGTGGGCCGACTCGAACCCGAGGACCAGTACCGACGAACCGTCCTGGGAGGTGCCGGAGAGCGCGGCCTCCCCGGAGTCCAGGAGGCGGCAGTTCGCGGGGGCGAGATCGGACCCGGCGATCGCGCGCACCGCCTCCAGCGCGGCGCCGAACGAGGTGAAGGCGAGCGCGGCGGACGCCTTGTGGACGGGTCGCTCCTGGAGGCGCATCCACGCCTCCGTGATGACGCCGAGGGCACCTTCCGAACCGAGGAAGAGACGGTCGGGGGAGGGTCCGGCGCCGGAGGCGGGCAGCCGCCAGGAAGCGCCGGCGCCCGCCGGGGTCACCACCCGCAGGGACTGGACGAAGTCGTCGATGTGGGTGCGGACCGTGGCGTAGTGGCCGCCGGCCCTGGTCGCCAGCCAGCCGCCCAGCGTGGAGAATTCGAAGCTCTGCGGGAAGTGCCGCAACGTCAGTTCGTGCGGGCGGAGTTGGTCTTCAAGGGCCGGCCCGAGGGCGCCGGCCTGGATCCGGGCGGCCCGACCGACCCGGTCGACCTCCAGGACCCGGTTCAAGGCGGTCAGGTCCATGGACAGCACGGCCCGGTGCGCGTCGCCCCGGTACTCCACGCCGCCCGACACGGACGAGCCGCCGCCGAACGGGATCACCGCCACGCCGTGTTCGCCGGCCCACTCCAGCAGGTCGGCCACCTCCCTGTCGTCCTCGGGGTGGGCGACGAGGTCGGGGACGCGGCCGGGGCGGCCGCGCAGGGCGCGGACCACGTCACGGAAGGCCTTGCCCATCGCGTGCGCGGCCCGCGCCTCGGGGTCGGAGGTGACCGTACCCGCCAGGCTGCGGGGGACTTCCACGGCGGGGCGGCCGATGCCCAGGTCGGCTGTCCGGGGCACCGGGAGGGGCCGGGCGAGGGTGCCGGGCAGCAGTGCGCCCATGGCGGTGCAGTCGGCGTCGTCGGGGTGGGCGTCGGCCCATCCCCAGCCCCACCAGGATCGGCTGCGGGCGGTGGGGTGCGTCGTCGTCCGGGTGGCGCCGACCATGGGGGCTCCAAAGGATCGAGAGGATCAGGGAACTTACCTGGAGGTAAATTACCTACTGATAATATCGGTTCATGGCAACCCCACGTTCGAAAGCGGGCACCAAGGGCGTTCCGCGAGCGCTCCGCGAGGAGCAGATCCTCGCGGCCGCCACCGAGGAGTTCGGCGAGCATGGCTACGCGGGCGCGTCGCTGGCCGCCGTCGCCGCGCGCGTCGGCGTGACGAAGACGCTGTTGCACCAGTACTTCGGCACCAAGCAGGACCTCCACCTCGCCTGCCTGACCCCCGTCGGCGACCGGCTCGTGGCCGCCATGAGCGAAGCCGTCGCCGAGGACGGGGCCACCGCGCCCGGCACACCCTTGCGGGTGCTGCGCGCGATCTTCAACGCCCTCGAAGGCCGGCGCGAGGCCTGGTTCGTCCTCTACGACGCCTCGCTCCCGACGGACGGCGAGAGCGCCCGGCGGGCGGCGCGGTACCGCGCCTCGGTCGACCGGCTCGCCGAAGGCGGCACCGCCGACCTGTTGCGCGCCGCCGGGTCCGCCGACCCGCTCGACGCCGACGCCCTCAACCACGTCTGGCAGGGCCTGGTCGCGACGCTCGTCCGCTGGTGGATCAAGCACCCCGACCAGTCTCCCGACGCCATGGCCCGCCGCTGCGCCCGCCTCTTCGCGGTCGGGGCGGCCCTCGCCTCCGACGGGACGGACCGCGGGGTTCCGGCGGCGGGAGCGGGCGGTGGAGCGTCGGCGCGGCGGGTTCCGTGACATCGTGGCGCCGTGCCGATCGACGTTCGCCCGGCCTCCGTCTTCGAGCACGTCCGCGCCCCGCTCGGCCCCAAGCCCCCCGGGGTAGGCGTCTGCCGGTGCCTGAGTCACCGGATCCCGTACAAGCTCGACACCGCGCGCGAGCCCGCCGGCTGCGCCGACCACGCGGCCGCGCGTCCGTGACGGCCGCTCACGCGCCTTTCGCGCGCGGGGCCACGAGCGGCCCGGCGAACCGTGGGTCGTCCTCGCCGCGCCCGTCTACCGAACCTAGGCCGTCTCTTTCGGATCTTGCCGGGGCCGCGGCGCCCGGTACCGCCCCCGGCGGCGTTGTCGGGGCACCCGAGTACGTCCAGTACACGGGTGTCCCTCCGCCTTGCCGGGCACGGCACCGGACACCGCGACCCCGACCGACAAGATCCGAAAGAGACGACCTAGTCCTGGTCGCGGGTGAACACGAGGCTGACGTTGTGGCCGCCGAAGCCGAAGGAGTTGGCCAGGGCCGCGCCCCGGCGGCCGGTTCGGCTCTCCCCCCGGACCACGTCCAACTCCACGCGCGGGTCCTGTTCGTCGAGGTTGCGCGTGGCCGGCACGGCGCCGTCCCGGAGGGCGAGCACCGCGGCCAGTGCGCCGACCGCGCCGGAGGCGCCCATCATGTGGCCGGTCATCGACTTGGTCGCCGTGACGGCGGCGTGGGTGCCGACGGCCCGGCCGATCGCCTCGGCCTCCGCCAGGTCACCGGACTCGGTGGACGTGGCATGGGCGTGCACCACCCCGATGTCCCGCGGGGCCACGTCGGCGTCACGCAGGGCCAGGGTGATGGCGGCGGCCTGTCCGTCGGCGTCGGAGGCCGTGATGTGGCCGGCGCTGGAGCCCACCGCACCACCCGCGAGCACACCGTGGGCGCGGGCCCGCCGCGCCCGGGCGAACTCCTCGCGCTCCAGGACGAACATCGCGGCCCCCTCCCCCATGACGAAGCCGGACCGGCGCACGTCGAAGGGGCGGGAGACCGACTCGGGGTCCTCGGAGGCCGTCGACAACGCCTTCATCTGGGCGAACGCGGCCAGGGTGAAGGGGTGCAGGCAGGCTTCGACCCCGCCGGCGACGACCACGTCCACGCGTCCCGCGCGAATGAGGTCCAGCCCGAGGGAGAGCGCCTCGGCGCCGGACGCGCAGGCGCTGACCGTGGTCCGAGCACCGCCCTTCGCGCCCAGGTCCATGCTGACCCAGGCGGCCGGCCCGTTCGCCATCAGCATCGGAACGGCGAACGGTGACAGCCGACGCATCCCGGAGTGTTCGAACAGGTCGTCCTGGCCGAGGGTGGTCAGCACACCGCCGGTTCCGGTGCCGATGACCACGGCGAGACGCTCGGGTTCCACGCCAGGTGCGCCGGCGTCCCGCCAGGCCTCCCGGGCCCCGAGGATCGCGAGTTGCTCGCCCCGGTCCAGCCTGCGCGCCTCGGTGCGCGGGAGCATGGAGGCGGGGTCCACCTGTAGCCCGGCCGCGACGTGCACGGGCAGGCCCGGCGCCCAGTCCTCCTGGAGGAGCCGCACCCCCGATTTGCCGGCCAGCAGTGCGGACCAGGTCGACGGCGCGTCGGCGCCGACCGGCGTGATGGCACCGGTTCCCGTCACCAGCACCCGGGGTTTGCCCGTCATCCCTGCCTCCTGCGATGTGTAGAGATCCCACAAGGCCGATTGCGGCCCGGTATCGATCATCACAAGGCCGGGCAAGGATCGTCATGGCCGACATCGATGGATTCGGGAAGCGAATCTCTGTGACATCCCCATAAAACCGCGCCGGCGGCCGCCGTTTTCGCGCGGCCGCCGATGACCCGGGGCGAGGGGCGGGGTCGGTCGGCCCCACGGGAGACGCCCCCTCGGCCGGGTACGTGGACGGGGGGCGTCGCCGCTGCCGCTCCGGAATCCGGGTCCCGGTCGCGGCGCACGGCGGTTCACGGACGGGGCGTCACAGTCGGGCCTGGGAGCCGTTGAGTTCGACGAAGCCCAACAACTGCCGCAGCGCGGCGAAGCTCGTGATCACCCGACCGAGGATGTTGATGGAAGCCGGGTGTCCGTGCCGCAGGTTGTACGCGAACTGGGAAATGGCCCCCCACTGGTTCTCCAGTCCCGCGTACCCGTCGCCCAGGGCGTTCTGCTCGTGGCTGATGATGTTGCCGTAGACGTGGTTGCGTATCGGCGCGAAGCGCGCGGACTCCGAGAAGATCTGGGCCGCGACGAGCAGCGAGCGACCGACGTTGTCGTTGTACGAGGTCACGTCGTGCAGCTGCCACATCGCGTTGAACATGCTGTTGGGGGTCAGCACGAGGTTCTGCCTGTTGTTGCCTCCGGGGAGGCTGTTGTAGTTGCCGGTGCTCGGCATGAAGCGGGCCGTCACCCCCAGGGCCTGCTGGAACTGCTGCTCGCGGTCGTGGAAGGCCCAGTGCGTGTTGCTCTGGGGCGAGTAGAAGCCGGCGACGTAGAGGTTGTCGGCCCAGAGGTAGACCGAGGCGACGTGTTCGTTGTTCGTGTCGAGCACCCTGACCTGGATGAGCCGGCCGGCTTCGGTGGTCGTCTGCGTGACGTTCTCCTCCTCCGTCGGCTCACCGTAGGAGCGCCGGTGGATCTCGTCCATCACTCGGAAATAGCGGGTGGCGTGTTCTCCTCCGCCATCGGTGATTCCGGAGATGTTCCAGTCGATGACCGAATAGTTCGTCGCGGATGCCGTACCGCTCAGCGCGGTGACCAGCCCCATGGCCATGGCGAGCGACAGGAGCGCGGAGCACGATCTCTTGAGCATGTTTCCCTTCTCTCCCGGCACGCAAATGCGGGATCGAGGACGGATGACGGTTCTCCGGGCGAGTGGGTGACGATCGCCCGGGAGAGACGAACGTACGAGGTCCCGCGCCTGCCGCGTTTCCACTGCGTGCACGCCCACTTGCCCCTCGACGCACGGCGTCGAGGCGACCCTCGATCGACGGTGTCCGCGCGCACGACAATTCGGAGTTTCCAATTCCGCATCAAGAGCGAATTCAGGCAAGGCCGGCTGATTTCATTCGGTCGAACACAACACCGCGGCCAGGGAATGCCGTGCGACAACCCGCCCCCGCCGCCCGGGCATCCCGACATGAGTGATGCGGTGATAGAAAAGGATCTTGTCTCTCGCTTCCGCGATCGCCGTCCTGATCCACCGCTTTCCGGAAGCAGCAATTCCGCACCACCACAGGAAGGTCCAGGGCAGACGATGTATGCGCGCCCCGACGAGGTCCGTCACCTGCACACGCTTGGCCCCCACGGCACCAATCTGGAAGCCGCCTCCCACGAATGGTTCCGCAGACGGGGTGTCGAGGGGACCGTCGAACTCCACGCCTCGATCGAGTCCGCGCTGGAGGCCGTGCCCGAGGACGGACGGCACGCGTTGACCGCCTGCGCCGTCTACCCGGCCCTGCACACCCTGGTCTTCTCCAACCTGCACCGGCTGCACATGATCGACAGCTTCGTGATGCCGACCCACAACATGGTGCTCGCCAGCGGCGGTACGCGGGAACCGGCCACCGTCGCCTCCCACCCCGCGCCCAAGGGGCTCGTCCCCGGGTCCGCCCGGATCCAGGAGGTGCTGAGCAACTCGCAGGCGGCCATCGACTGCGCCGAGGGTCTCGTCGAGGGCTGCATCACCACCATCGTGGCCGCGCAGCGGCACGGACTGCGGGTCCTGCGGGACTTCGGCCCCGTGCCGATGGTCTTCACCGTCCACCAGGTGCTGGCCGTCCGGGCCGCGGACGAGCGGCCGCTCGCCGTGGGGGCCGCCCGATGAGCACCGGACACTTCAGCGACGCGACCGCGCCCGTGCCGGCGGACCTCCTGGCCGAGGCCGACCTGTTGACGGATGTGCTCATCCCGATGGTGAATCGTTTCCGCGACCGGCAGCGGGACGACGGCACCCTCGCCGATCCCACCCCCGACGACGCCGAACTGCTGGGCCGGATACGCGACGAGGCGACATCCTGGTACCGCCGGCACGGACTCGACGGGCAGGCCGACGCACTGGTGGAGGACGTCGACGGCTGGCTGGAGGCCGGACTCGACTCCCGCCCCCACTTCGCCCGTTCCCGGGACGCCCTGCGGGTTCCCGCCGACGGCGAGCCGGTCTTCTTCCTCGCCCCGTTGCAGAGCACCAACAGCGCCCCGCCCGTCGGCAAGCGCCTCGACTGCTTCCTCGCGCTGCGCAAGGAACCCGACGCACTGGCGGGCATGGCGGCGGACTTCCCGCACCCGAAGAACAACTGCCAGTCCCTCGTGCTCGTCACCGGCAGCGCCGGGTTCGCCCAGGGCTCCTGCCTCGTCTTCTTCCCGGAGAACGTGGCGGCGCACGACAAGGTGACCGACCAGCCGTACGCCATGTTCTTCTACAACAAGATGCGGAAGATCCACGAGACGTACGCGCTGCCCGCCGCGGCGGCCGTGCTGACCCCGGACTCGCTGCCGGGCGCCTCCACCGGCCTCGCCCCCGACGTGTGCTTCGAGGCCCGCGCCATCTGGGGCTACCTCCACGACTCGATGCACTACCAGGGCCTGTGGCCGTTCGACGAGAACATCTCCCTGAAGATGAACTGGTTCGTCGGCCTCCTGGAGGAGATCAAGGTCGACGCCAAGACCGTGCTGGCCTGCGCCGACAGCGGTCTCGTGCCCTTCGCGGAGCAGCAGATCGACATGGTCCTGCTGGAGCGGGTGTTCCGCTATCCGCAGGCGGACGACGCCACCCGCAATTTCGACTCCGGCACGGGTGTGTTCCTCTACTCCTGGTTCCGCGAGCACGAGGCGCTCGTCGGGTCCCCCGCCGACGGCGGGCTGTTGCGGTTCGATCGCGCCAAGGCCCTGGAGGCCCTGCGCGCGTTCGTGACGAGCGTGGAGAAGCTGGAGGCCGATGTGACCGACGACGACGAGTACCGCGCCGCCGCCAAGGAGTTCGTGCGCCGGTACCTCCCCGAGGGGGAGCCCCGGCAGCGGTTCTCCTTCACCGCCGACCAGTTGGTACTGCGCCGGGCGAAGAGCGACCTGGACCGCCTGCCCCCGCTCGCGTTCGCGCGGGCGCAGTGGTGACTCCCGCCCCGACCGGTCGCGGGGGTGGGCGGCTGGTCGTGCCCGCCCTCGCGGTGTGCATGGTCCTCCTGCTCGCCGCGGGCTGGCTGCTCTCCGGTCACCTGGTGGCCGGCGTGCCGCCGCTCGGGGTGGCTGCGGGCCGGACCGCCACGGCGTTCGTCGTGATCATGCTGATCGCGCTGCTGACCCCGCGCGGTCGCACCGGGGTCCGGACCGCCGCCGCCCGGCCCCGGGCCGTGCTGGTCCTCGCGTTCCTCGGCTTCTTCGCCTACTACGCGGGAACCCTGCTCGGCACCCGGTACGTGGGGGCCTCCCGGGTCGGGTTGATCGTCTCCCTCCTGCCCTGCGTCACCTTCGTCATCGGCATCCTCGCGTTCCGCGAGCCGTCCTCGCGCCGCAAGGTCCTGGGGACGGCCCTCGCCGGGGCGGGTGCGATCGGCTTCCTGCTGGCCGACGGCGCCGCGAGCGCCGGGGCCGGTTCCGACGGCGGTACCGCCACCCTCCTCACGGGAGGCGCGCTCGCGTTCGGCGGCACCCTGACCTACGCCCTGTACGGCTACGTCTACCGGCAGCGCATGTCCGACGTGCCGGCCCTCGCCGCCCTCCCGGCCATCACCGGGGCCGGCACGCTCATGCTGGGCCTCACGGTGCTGCTGTTCGTGCCGCTCGGCGGGGTCTCCGCCGCCGACTGGGGCGGCGTCGCCGTGCTCGGCGCGGTCCTGACCGCCCCCGTCTTCCTCATCTCCCACGAGCTGATCCTGCGCAAGGGGCCGCTGTTCACCTCGGCCCTGGGACTGGCCGTGCCCTTCCTGGTGCGGGTCGGCGAATGGGGTCTGGGGTCGGCCGCCGCACCGGGCGCGCTCCCCGTCCTGCTGATCGTCGCGTCCGCGGCCGGTGTGTGGCTCACCGTCGGCGGTCGCCGGCGCGACCCGGCCGCCGCACCCGCCGCACCCGCCGCGCCCGCCGCGCCCGCCGCGCCCGCCGGCCCCTCCGAAGACACCGGGACCGGGACCGACACCGGAACCCGGACCGGAACCGAGACCGGAACCCGGACCGGGACCGACACCGGGATCGACAGATCCGATCACCGTGCCTCCGTCACCGCCGAGGCCCTCCCGCCAAGGAGCACATCGTGACCGCCCCCCGCCCGACCCTCGTCCTGCTCCACCAGCGCGTCGGCCTGCCCTGGCTCTTCGACGCCGCGGTGCGCGCCGGCATCGACCTGGTCCTCGTCCCCCGGCTCGACGAGCGGGTGGATCCGGACCGACTGCCGCCGGCGGTCGTGGAGTTGTTGCCGCTCGACGTGGCCGGCGACCCGGCGGGCGCGCTGAAGACCCTGCGTGAACGGCACGAGGCCACCCCCTTCGACGGCATCGTCACCCTGTACGACCCGTTCGTGCCGTTCGCGGCGGACGCCGCCGAACTCCTCGCGCTGCCCGGCATCGGGCCGACGGTCGCGCGCAACGCCCAGGACAAGCGGATCATGCGCGAGCGGCTCGCGGAGGCCGGCCTGAACGTGCCGCGCTTCGTACGGCTCGACCCCGCCGACGACCCCGCCGGGACGGTGGCGGAGGCGGGCCTGACCTTCCCCGTGGTGGTCAAGCCCGCCCTCGGCATGTCCAGCCTCGGCGTGACCCGGGTCGACTCCGCCGACGCGCTCGGCGCGGTCGTGACGGAGGTCCGTCGGGTGTCCGCCGGCACCGCCGACAAGGGCGCCGGGCTGCTCGTCGAGGAGTACCTCGACGGACCCGAGTTCGCCGTCGAGTCGCTGGTCCACGAGGGCCGGGTGCAGGTCCTGTCCATCGGCTACAAGGGCGACCCCCGGGGCCCGTACTTCGAGGAGAGCGTCTACCGGGCTCCCGCCGCGCTGCCCGAGGCCGTCCGGGCCGACGTCGTGCGCGAGGTGATCGCCGCCCACGCCGCCCTCGGCATCACCCTCGGCCCGACCCACACGGAACTGCGCCTGCGCGGCGGCTCCACCCCGTACCTCCTGGAGATGGGGGCGCGGATCGGCGGTTCCGGGGTGTCCCACTACATCGCGGAGAACGTCACCGGCGTCGACCTCGCCGGTGAGGCACTGCGCATCGCGGTCGGCCTGCCGCCCACCCACTCCGTCGAGCAGGGCTTCACCGAGCCCGTCGCCGCGTCCGCGAACTACATCGTGCCGTGCGGCGGACACGGCACGATCACCGCCCTCCACGGCCTCGACGAAGCGGAAGCCGACCCCAGGGTCGACCACGTCGTGCGGATGCTCGCCCCGGGCGACGTGGTCCGCCCCTATCCGGACTTCACCGGCTACCCGGCGTTCATCCTGTCCCGGCACCGCGACCTCACGGAGGCGGAGGAGTTCCACAGCCACCTGGAGCGGGCCATCCGCATCGACTACGCCCCCGCGACCTCCGAGGAGAACCCTTCGTGACCACCCTCCCCTTCGACGACCGCGACGGCACCATCTGGCTGGACGGGCGGTACGTGCCCTGGCGCGAGGCCCGGTTGCACGTCCTCAGCCACGGCCTGCACTACGGCGGAGCCGTCTTCGAGGGCGTGCGCGTCTACGGCGGCCGGATGTTCAAGTCGCTGGAACACGCCGAACGACTGCGCTCCTCCGCCCGGGAGCTGAACTACTCGCTGCCCTACTCGGCCGCCGAACTCGACGCGGCGGCGCGGGAGATCGTCCGGCGCGAGGGCATCGTGGACGGGTACGTCCGACCCGTGGCCTGGCGGGGCAGCGAGCAGATCAGCGTCTCCGGCGCCGGCAGCACCCCGCACGTGGCCATCGCCGCCTGGGACTGGCCGCACGTCTTCTCCGCCGACGCGGCGCGTGCCGGCATACGCCTGCGCACCTCGAAGTGGCGCCGTCCCGATCCGGCGACCGCGCCGGTCCGGGCCAAGGCCGCCTCGTTGTACAACATCTGCACCCTGGCCCGCGACGAGGCCGAGGCTGCGGGCTACGACGACGCCCTGCTCCTCGACCTGCGCGGCGCACTCGCGGAGGCCACCGGGGCCAACCTCTTCCTGGTGATCGACGGCGCACTGCACACCCCGACGCCGGACGAATTCCTCGACGGCATCACCCGGCGGACGGTCATCGCCCTCGCCGCCGACCTGGGCATCGAGGTGGTCGAGCGCCGCATCGAGCCCGCCGAACTCGACCGCGCCGAGGAGGTCTTCCTCACCGGCACGGCGTACGAGGTCCAGCCGGTCAGCGGCGTCGACGAACGGACGTACCCGGTGGGCAAGGTGACATCGGAGCTGGCCGCGGCGTACGCGCGACTCGTCCGTTCCCGCTAGGTCTCGGTTACTCGGCTGCGCGGCGTACTCGGCTGCGCGGGGCGATCGAGGCGGAGGGGGCCGGACGGGCGCCGGCCCGCCTTCGCCGCGTCAGGTCGACTTCTGGCCGTCGAGCGCCTCGCGCAGGATGTCGGCGTGACCGGCGTGCTGGGCGGTCTCGGCGATGACGTGCAGGAGCGTTCCGCGGACGCTGAGCACTCCGCCGGGCTCGTTCCACGGCGCGTCCGGAACGGGTTGCGTCGCCGACAGGTCGGGAACGGCGCGGACGATCTCCTCGGTGCGGGCCGCGACCCGCTCGTAGCGGGCGAGGATCCCGGCGGACGTCTCCCCGGGCAGCACCCGGAAGTCGTTGCCGTGGTCGATGACCCACTGCGGGAACTCGCGTGCCGTGCCGGCCACGACCTCGGCCCACGTGACGCCGTCGGGCAGGTCGAACCGCATCGCCGACGGCCCCTCGACGACGAACCGCAGCCATCCCTCCTCCATGGACGAGACGTGCTTGATCAACCCGCCCAGGCACAGGTCACTGGCCGTCGGTCGCTCGCCGAGCCGGTCGTCGCCGAGTTCCCGCACGGTGTGGACCAGGGCGGACCGAGCGGTCCCGAGCGCGGCGAGGAGGTCGGCACGCTCGGCGTCGAGGGCCGGGGGCGGCGTGGTCGCGACGGGCTCGGTGGTGAGGGGCGTGCTCTTGGTGGTCACGGTGAGTGGTCCTTCCGGTCATGCGTCTTGGCGTTCGCGTTCCACGTTCGCGTTCGGCGTCCGCGTTCGGCGTCCGCGTGCTCGGTACGGGACAACAGTCGCCGATGTAGAGGACAGGGTGTGTCCGCTGTTCGGGGCATCATGGAAGACATGCAGAAGACCTCCGCGCGACTGCTCTCGTTGCTCTCGCTCCTCCAGGCCCGCCGGGACTGGCCGGGAGCGCTGCTGGCCGAACGGCTGGACATCAGCGCCCGTACCGTGCGTCGGGACGTCGACCGGCTGCGCGAGCTCGGCTATCCCATCGTGGCCTTCAAGGGCCCCGACGGCGGGTACCGGCTCGACGCCGGCGCGGAGCTTCCTCCGCTGCTGTTCGACGACGAGCAGGCCATCGCCCTCGCCGTGGCACTGCGGATCGCCACCACCAGCGGCGCCGGCATCGAGGAGGCCGCGGCGCGGGCGCTGAACACCGTCCGGCAGGTCATGCCCGCCCGGCTGCGCCACCGGATCGACGTCCTCCAGGTCACCGCCGTGGAGCGCTCCGCGAGCGGGCCCGGGACACGGGTGGACAGTGGCGTGCTCATGGCGCTCGGGGCCGCCGTCCACGCCCGCGAGGTACTCCGCTTCGACTACACGACCGCGACCGCGCCGGAAGCCGGCGAGGGCGGGCGCGACGTCGAGCGACCGGCGCCCCCTCCCCGTCGGGCGCAGCCCCATCACCTCGTCACCTGGGGCGGTCGCTGGTACCTCGTCGCCTGGGACCTCGACCGCGAGGACTGGCGCACCTTCCGCGTGGACCGGATCACCCCGCGCGTCCCCACGGGGCCCCGTTTCACTCCGCGCGAGGTGCCCGGAGGGGATGTGGCCGCCTTCGTCGCCGGCAGGTTCAACGGCTCCCCTGCCTCCGGGGACTGGCCCTGCCGCGGTGAGGTGATCCTCGACCTGCCCGCCGCCGTGGTTTCCCGGTACGCCCACGACGGTTTCGTCGAGGAACTCGGCCCGCACCGCTGCCGGCTCGTGCTGGGCTCGTGGTCCTGGCCCGGACTGGCCGCCACCCTCGGCAGGTTCGACGCCGACATCGAGGTGGTGGGGCCGACCGAGCTGCGGGAGGCCTTCGCCCACCTCGCCCACCGCTACGCGCGCGCCGCGACGAACACCCCCGCCGGTCCCGGCACGCCCGACCCGGCCACACCCACCGCACCGGGTGCGCCCACCCCGGGCCGCTGAGTCGCCCCGCGCCCCGCGCGCCTCGTCGCCGGCCGCTCAGCCCCCGTTCCTCCCCCGCGGGTCGATCGGGGCGAGGACTCCCAGCCGGTCCTCGATCGCCTGCGCCGCCGTCAGGCACAGGTCTTCCCGGAAGGCCCGTCCGACGACCTGTACGCCGGTCGGCAGTCCGTCGGCCATCCCGGTGGGCACGGCCACGGCGGGCACGCCCGCGAAGCTGGTCACGGTGCACAGTCGCATGGCCGAGGCGACCCGGTCCCGTCCCGCCCTGTCGCGCGACTCCAGTCCCGGCTCCACGGGCGGTTCGGTGAACACGGGCCCGAGCAGCAGTGGGTACGCGTCGAGGAACTCGGCCCACGAGCGGCGGATGTTCAGCCAGGTGCCCATCAGCTTCATGAACTCCTCGGCGCTCGCGGGAGGCGTCCGTTCCATGGTCATGTCGATGTAGCGGTCACCCCCCTCTCCGAGCAGCCCGCGCACCACCGGCCAGGTGGGGGCGAACTCGGTGACGACGATCCGGCCGTACGCGTCGAGCGCCTCGTCGAGCCTCGGTACGTCGGCCACCTCCCGTACCTCGTACCCGGCGTCCCGCATCGCCTCGGCCGCGTCCTCGACGGCTCGGCGCACCGTGGGGTGGACCCCGTGGCCGCCGGGGTCCGCCACGACCGCGACCTTCAGGGGGCCCGGGAGCGGCTCGCCGTAGAGGGGCGCCGGCACGGCCCGCGGGTCTCGCGGATCGGTCCCGGCGAGTGTCTCGTAGGCGAGCCTCAGGTCACCCACACTGCGGGCCAGCGGGCCGTCGGTGACCAGGAACTGGGAGGCCGGGCCGGGGTCCTCGGGGCCCAGCACCCGGTGGTCCGCGGGGAAGCGTCCGCTGGTCGGCTTCAACCCGGCCACACCGTTGAACTGGGCCGGGATCCGGATCGATCCGCCCGAGTCGTTGCCGAGGCCGAGGGCCGCCATGCCGGTGGCGACGGCCACGCCGTCGCCTCCGCTGGAGCCGCCCGGTGTCCGTGCGGGGTCCCACGGGTTGACGGTATCCCCGAACAGTTCGCTCCGCGTGTGCATCCCCGCGAGGATCAGGGTGGGAATGTTGGCGTGCCCGAGGGGGATGGCGCCCGCCGCGCGCAGTCGGGCCACCGGTGGGGCGTCCGCCGTCGCGACCAGGTCGCGGAAGCGTTCCACTCCGAACGTGGTCGGCGCCCCTTCCACGGCGGTGCTCTCCTTCACGGTGAACGGCACGCCCGCGAGCGGCCCCAACGCCTCACCCGCGGCCCGCCGGCGGTCCGTCCGGGCGGCGGCGTCGCGGGCGCGCTCGGCCAGGACCCGCGTCACGGCGTTCACCCGCGGGTTGACCTCGGCGATCCGGTCCAGGTGACTGTCGACCAGTTCGAGGGCGGAGACGTCCGCAGCGCGTACCGCCCGCGCCTGCTCGGCGGCCGTCATCTTCCACAACGCGTCCTGCACGACTCGTACCTCTTCCCGTCACGTTCCGATGCGTCTGCATCGAAACGGAACAGTAGCGTGGGAATCGATGCGAGCGCATCGCATAAAGTGGGTCGCGGACCCACCGGGAGCACCGGGGAGACAGGGAGGAGACGCGCGTGCCCAAGCAGGTGGACTATGCGGACCGCCGCCAACTCATCGCCGAGGCCGTCTGTCGGCTCGCCGACGAACGCGGGCTGGAAGGCGTCACCCTGCGCGACGTCGCCGCCCGCGCGCAGGTGTCGATGGGCGCCGTCCAGCGCTGCTTCCGCACCAAGGAGGAGATGCTCGCGTTCACCCTCGGGCGGGTGGGCGACCGGATCGGCGAGCGCATCCGGGCCCGAGTGGTCGCGAGCCCCGCGCAGTCGGCGGGCACCGCCCTGGGTCACGCGGCCACCGAGGTGGCGCTGCTCCGGGAGGAACACCGGGCCGAGGCCCGGGTGTGGCTCGCGTTCGTCGCGCAAGCGGCCGTCAACGAGGCCCTCGCGGACACCCTGAAAGCCAACTACACGGCCTTGCAGGAGGCGTTCACGCACCTCGTCGCGGAGGCGGCCGAAGGCGTCGACGGCCTCGCACCCCTCGACGCGTCCCTGGAGGCCCGCACCCTGCTGGCCCTCACGGACGGTCTCACCACGCACGTGCTCGTCGGCCACCTCTCCCCCCAGGCGGCGCGGGACGTCCTCCACGCCCACCTGGGCCATCTCTGGGCCCGGACCGCCGAACCCGCGGCGGACCCCTCCGACCGTCCCGACCACTGACCGGCCCGCCCGTCGTCGCCTCGTCGGCCGTCGATGCCGGGCGTTGACGGCCGACCGGCACCACACCACATCGCACCCTTGCCCAGGAGCGGGGTCCGACCCGGCTGTGGTGTTCGCGCCGCCCTACTCGGGTGTGCCGTCCGTACCGCCCTGCTCGGCTGTGGCGTCCGTACCGCGCCCGCCGGCGCGAGCACCCCGGCGCCCGGTCGGCGGCGGCGCCGGTGGGGGTGACGGAAGACGGACGACGAGACGGGCACCCCCGGGGTGCGGCTCCGCGGTCACGGAACCGCCGTGGTGGGCCGCCAGGTCCCGGGCGATGGCCAGCCCCAGCCCGGCCCCGCCCTGGTCCCGGCTGCGGGCGTCGTCGAGGCGGGTGAACCGTTCGAAGACGCGCTCCCGTTCCGCGGGAGGGATGCCGGGCCCGTCGTCCACGATCTCCAGGACGGCGACCGGCATGCCATCCGCGCCCGCCGCGGTGCTCAGCACCACGTCCACCCGCTCCTGCGCGAACCGCTGGGCGTTGTCGAGCAGGTTGGTGACGATCCGGGTCAGCCACAGTTCGTTGCCGGTGACCCGGACGCCGCCGGTGAGGGACGTGCCGACCCGGACCCGGTCGCCCGCACGGGCCGCCACGACGTCCCGCACGAGCCCGGTGAGGTCCAGGGGCACGGTCGGTACGGGCTGTGCGGCGTCGATCCGCGCGAGGAGCAGCAGATCGGCCGCGAGGTGCTGGAGCCGCTCGACGTCCTGCAGCGCGCCTCCGATCAGCTCGGGCCACAGGTCCGGGTCACGGACCGCCATGGCCACCTCCAACTGGGTCCGCAGCACGGTGATGGGGCTGCGCAGTTCGTGGGACGCGTCCGCGATGAACCGTCGCTGCCGGATCCCGGACGCCTCCAGCCGGTCCAGGGTCGTGTTCATCGTCTGCGCCAGGCGGGCGACCTCGTCGCGCGTGGCCGGCACGGGGACCCGGCGGTGCAGGTCGCGGTCGGAGATCGCCGCGACCTCGGCGCGGATCTCCTCGACGGGACGCAGTGCCCGGCCCGTGACGCGCCAGGTGACGAGGGCGACGGTCGCGAGGAGCAGGGGCACGCCGATCGCGAGCGCGGCGGTGGTGGTGTCGTCGGCGGCGTCCGCGACGCGCAGCGAGGCCCCCGCGTAGACGGTGACGATCCCGTCGGGGGTGTCGACGACGACCTGCGCCACTCGCACGCGCTGTTCGCGGCCGAACGGTCGGTCCTTCCACGTGTGCAGGCGCAGACCCGGGCGCTGTGGTGCGGGGGTGAGGAGGTCGGGTGCGGCGCGGACGGGACCGGGTCCGTCGAGCGGTCGCGGACTGGAGAACAGTACGGTGCCGTCCGCGGCGACCACCTGGAGGAACTCGACGCCGGGGGCGAGCGGTCGGACCCGCCCCAGATTGCCGGTGGCGGCGAGTGCGGCCACCGACTCGGCCTGCTGGCGGGCGTCGTTCTCCGCGTTGCGCAGCAGGTTGGTCTCCAGCAGGCCGATCAGGGCGAACGAGGCCGCCGTCAGGGCGGCGGCGACCACCACGCTCGCGCCGACGGTGGCCCGGGCCCGCACCGTGGTCGGCCACCAGCGCCGCGACCCGACCCACCGCGCCGCTCGACCCGGCGCCTTCCGGAGGCGACCGGGGGCCGGCTGCGGCTCAGCCACCGTCCACCGCCAGGCGGTAGCCCGCGCCGCGCACGGTCTCCACCGCGCCCCGACCGAACGGCGCGTCTATCTTGCGCCGGACCGCGCTCACATGGACCTCCACGACGTTGGGATCACCGTCGAAGGCGCTGTCCCACACCTGTTCCAGGATCTCCCGCTTGGGTACCACCTCGCCCGGTCGCCGGGCGAGGCACTCCAGTACCGCGAACTCCCGCGCCGTGAGCCGGATCTCCGTACCGGCCCGCGAGCACACGTGTCGGGCCGGATCGACGAGGAGGTCGCCGAATTCGAGGACCTGGGGGGTGCGTCGGCCGGTGCGCCGGCCCAGCGCGCGAAGACGCGCGACGAGCACGAGGTAGGAGAACGGTTTGGAGAGGAAGTCGTCCGCCCCCGTGTCCAACGCCTCCGCCTCGTCGTACTCGCCGTCCTTCGCGGTGAGCATCAGGATCCCGGCCTCGTTGCCGGCCGCCCGCAGACGGGAGCAGACCCGGTAGCCGTTCAGACCGGGCAGCATGATGTCGAGGACGATCAGGTCGTAGTCGTGCTCGGTGGCCATCCACAGTCCCTGCGGCCCGTCGAAGGCCACGTCCACGGAGAAGCCCTCGGACTGGAGCCCCCGTTGCAGGGCCACGGCCAGCCGTCGTTCGTCCTCCACCACCAGTACGCGCATGCCGAACAGGGTCTCAGGCCCGGCCGCGGTCTTGCTGAAGGGGTCTTCAGGCGGCTTCAGGTGGGCTTCAGGTCAGGGTGCGCAAGCTCTGGACGCACCGGCCGCGGTGGCCGTTCGTCTTGAGGAGTCGCAGGCATGTCCCCATCCGTCCCACCCCCGCACCAGCCCGACCCGACCGTCCGGCCCGAGCCCGGCGCCCCGACCGACCCGACGGTGGTGACCGACCGGTCCCAGGCATCCGCGAACGCCGCCGAAACCGCTCCCCGGGACCGGAAGGGGCTCGCCCGGGTCGTACCGCGGAGCAGGGGCGCCCGCTGGGCCGTGCTCGGCGCGGCCGTGGTGGTGATCGGCGGTGCGGCGGCGCTCACGGCCGTCGCCGTGTCCGAACACCACCGGGACCGGCGCCCCGTGGGCATGGTCGGGCCGTGGGTCCACGACGGGGGCGGCGACGAGCGAGCCGCCCCGGGGCCCGGGGAGCGGCGGGCCGGCGACCGGCCGAAGGGAAAGGAGCGCGGTGTCCCGCCGCTGCCCGACGGCGGCGAGGGCGCCGGCGGGTCGGTGACCGGCCCGAGGGCGGCGCCGGCGCCGTTGCCCTCACTGGCCGCGAAGGACGCGGTGGAGAAGGCGGCGGGCGCGGTGAGCGGCGGCTCGGTGGAGAGCCTGCGGGTCGTGGGCCAGCAGGGCGGCGGCAGCGCGTGGCTGGCCGTCGTCGTCGGGCCCGACGGTGTCCGGCACGCCGTCACCCTGTCCGGCACGGACGGCACGATCACCGGCAACACGGTCACCGGCCACAAAGCCACCGGCAACACGGTCACCCCCGGCCGCTGAACCCCCTGCCGGGCGGGTCGCGGTACTCCACGGGACCGCTCCGCCCGCGCCGGGGCCCGCCCCGCACGTGCGCTGACGAGGTCGTCTTGTTCGTCCCGGCCTGCACGGCAGGGGGTTGTCGTCTGCGTCATGGCGGGTGCCGCGTCCATGTTGCGGGCGGAGCGCCTCGGCCGTATCCCGACGGGCGCCCCCGCCGCCGCGTCCGCATGAGCAGCCCGGCTCCGAAAGCCCAGCCGCGTCCGAACGCGCAGCCGCGTCCGGAGCCGGGCTGCTCAGTGTCTCCGGGAGTCGGGATGTTCTCACTCGGGGCCGGTGAGGCGTACGACAGACCACGGGCCCCAGCCCACGAGCCACAGACCACGGGTCCCGGGGCGCGGGCTACGTGGCGTCGGTGCCGGTCGCCGAAGCAGGCTCGTCCCCGCGTGGGTCGCGGATCGCGTGGACCAGTCCGGCCACGAGGTGCGCCCGCTCGGCCATGGCGTCGATCACCAGATACTCGTGGTCCGCGTGGGCGCCGCCGCCGACCGCTCCGAGGCCGTCGAGCGTGGGCACCCCCAGCGCCGCCGTGAAGTTGCCGTCGCTGCCTCCGCCGACCGCCCTGCCCTCGATGCCGGGAAGCAACCGCCGTGCCACCGCGAAGAGTTCAGCCGATGCCGACTCGGGCATCGGGGGGCGGCCTACCGCTCCCTCGACCCTGATCCGTGCCTCGTCCAGATGCGGGGTGAGCGCGGCGAACGCGGCTTCGACGCGCTCCTTCTCGGCGGTCGACTCGACCCGGACGTCGACGACGACGCTCGCCTCCGCGGGAACGACGTTGTCCAGGGTCCCGGCGGCCGCGACCGTCGGGGTGACCGTCGTACCGAGGTCGGGTCGGCCGAACTCCGCTATGCGCAGCACCTGGTGCGAGGCTTCGACGAGGGCGTTCACGCCGGCCGAGGGTTCGAGGCCCGCGTGCGAGGCCCGGCCCGTGATGGACACCCGGAAGGTGCCGCAGCCCTTGCGGCCGGTCTTCAGTCCGCCGCCGTCGGCGGCGCCCTCGAACACGAGCACGGCGCCGCACGCGAGGGCTCGTTCCTCGATGAGCGCCCGGGAGGAGCCGGAGCCGACCTCTTCGTCGGCGGTCACCAGGATCTCGACGCCCGAACGGTCGGCGAGCGTCGCGAGGCCGTGAACGGCCTGCACCAGTCCACCGAGCATGTCGAAGACCCCGGGGCCCGTCACGTGCCCGTCCTCGACCGTGAACGGGCGGCGGGCGAGCGTGCCGAGGGGAAACACCGTGTCGTGGTGGCCGAGGATCAGCACCCGGGGTTCGCCGCCGCCCGACCAGTGGACATGCGGTCCGGCTTCGCTCTCCACGAGGACGGCCCGGCCGCCGAGCCGGCTCTCGACGACAGCCGCGACGGCGCGGGCCGATGCCGTCAGGGCGTCGACGTCGCGTGACGGGGACTCGACCTCGACGAGCTTCCTGAGGTCCTCGATCATCGCTTCGACGCTCACGTCCGCGGCCTGGTGCATGGTCATGTGGGCAAGGTTAGCCGGCCCGCCGAAGCGGACGGGAACGCCCCCGCGCCCGCTCAGTCGAGGACGGCGATGGCCTCGACCTCGACGAGGTGGTCGGGTACGTCCAGCGCCGCGACACCCACCAGCGTTCCCGGCGCCACCGGGGTGACTCCCAGTTTCGCCGCCGCCCGAGTCACGCCCTCCACGAACGAGGGCATCTTGTCGGGCGTCCAGTCGACGACGTGGACGTTCAGTTTCGCCACGTCGTCGAAGGTGGCGCCGACCTCGGCCAGGGCGGTGGCGACGTTGAGGTAGCACCGCTCGACCTGCGCGGCGAGGTCACCCTGTCCGACCGTGACGCCGTCGGCGTCCCAGGCGACCTGCCCGGCGATGAAGACCAACCTCGAACCGGTCGCGATCGAGACCTGCCGGTAGGCATCGATCTTCGGCAGTCCGTCGGGGTTCACCAGGGTGATGGCCATGCTGCCCGCCTCCTCGTCGCGCGAGCTCTCCGGCTCCCGCGTTCGCTCTCTTGTGGTTACTGGGGAACCGTAGGAGAGTGTGCGGTGACGTGGAAGAACGCACTTTTCGGTAACCGAGGAACCTCATGGTGACCCAGCAGTTCAGCGGCTCGCCCGACGAAGCGGACCTGACGCGCGCGGATTCCCTGGCACGCGAGATCTTCTCGGACATCGCCAACAAATGGGCTTTGTTGATCATCGACGTGCTGGCCGAACGGACCCTGCGGTTCAGCGAGTTGCGCGGCGAGATCCAGGGCATCAGCCACAAGATGCTCACCCAGAACCTGCGCATGATGGAGCGCTACGGCCTCGTCGAGCGGTGCGTGCACCCCACCGTGCCGCCCCGGGTCGAGTACACCCTCACCGAGCCGGGCCGCGCCCTGCGGCAGACGGTCCACGGCATGTGCGACTGGACCCACCAGTACCTCGGTCACATCGAGGCGTCCAGGCACCGCTTCGACGCCTGACGGCCGCGGCCACGCGACCGCGGGAGCGGCCGGGTGATCGGCCCCGTGGTCACGGTCCCCCTCACGCGAGGGCGGCGCGGGCGACGACCGGGCCACCGCGCGGGGCCGCCGCCCGTCCCGGAAGTGGCAGCGCACCGCCCGCGGCGGTTGACTGGCTTCGAGGGCAGCCGACGCCTTCCGCCCCCTGGAGGTCCCCCATGACCACCCGCGCCACGGCCTTCGACCCCACGCGCACGGCCCACCTGGGCGGGCGGTTCGCCCCCGTCACCGAGGAGGTCGACGTCGTCGACCTCGACGTCGTCGGGGAGCTGCCGGCAGACCTGGACGGCCTCTACCTGCGCAACGGCCCCAACCCCCGCTTCACCCCGATCGGGTCCTACCTGTACCCCATCGACGGGGACGGGATGCTGCACGGCGTGTGGCTCTCGGGGGGCCGCGCCCGCTACGGCAACCGCTTCGTGCGCACCCCGGCGATCCTCGCGGAGGAGAAGGTGGGCCACGCCCTGTGGGGCGGGCTGGAGTCCATGATCATGCCCGGTCCGGACGTCGTCGGCCCCGACCTCGCCCACACGTTCAGGAACCTCCCCGACATCAATGTCGTCCGGCACGCGGGGCGCCTCCTGGCGCTGGCCGAGTCCGACTGCCCCTTCCGCATGGGTCCCGACCTGGAGACGCTCGGCAAGGAGACCTTCGACGGGCGACTCCCGGCCGGCATCACCGCCCACCCCAAGATCGACCCCGCCACGGGGGAAATGGCCGTCTTCTGCTACGCCCTCGAACCTCCCCACCTGACCTGGTCCGTCATCAACGCGGACGGGACGGTGGGACGCGGTCCGACCCCGATCGACGGGGTGGACGAGCCGGTGATGATCCACGACATGGCCCTCACCGCCCGCCATCTCGTCCTGATCCTGGCACCGGCGTTCTTCGACATCGCGGGTGCCCTGCGGGGCGGCTCCTTCCTGGCCTGGCGGCCCGAACGAGGCACCCGCATCGCACTCGTCCCGCGTGACGGTGGCCCGGTGCGGTGGGCGAGCGACGAGGCGTTCTGGGCCTGGCACACCGTGAACGCGTACGACACGGCCGACGGCCACGTCGTCCTCGACTACGTCCAGTGGCCCGCGCTCTCCCTCGGTCAGGACCCCGTCCCCGGCGCCACCGCGCACCGCGGGCTGACCCGAGCCGTCATCGACCCCGCGGCGGGCACGGTACGACGCACTCAGCTCGACGACGCCGACGTCGAGTTCCCCCGCGTCGACGACCGGCTCCTCACCCGACCCCACGGCACGATCGCCGTCGCGTCCGTCAGCGGACGCACCGACCGACTGCTTTCCGGCGAGTACGACGCCCTGCGGTGGTACACCGCCGACGGCGCGGGCCTCGGTGTGCGGGACTGGAACGCGGGAGACCTCTCGGTGGGCGAACCCGTCTACGCGCCGACGCCCGGCACCCGCGACGCCGAACACGGCTACTGGCTGACGTTCGCCACGGACCGCACCGACGACTCCAGCCTGCTCCTCGTCATCCCCGCCCACGATCCCGGGCAGGGCCCGTGCGCGCGGATCCGCATCCCGGTCCGCGTGCCGCTCGGCCTCCACGGGGCCTGGCTGCCCACCGAGGAATAGCGGAACCCGGCGGAACCGACACCCCGACAGAAACCCTTCGGGTCCGCCTCGGAGACCTCACCGGTGAGCGACCACGCCTCACCGCGCGCCGATTTGCCAACCCACCCCGCTGATCCTCTAAGATGGTGATCATCTTGAAGGGGTTCGGCCACGGACCGGCCTCCTCATGCATGCGGATGTAGTTCAGTAGAAGAACGTCCCCCTTCCAGGGGGAAGACGCAGTGTGCGATCCCTGCCATCCGCTCCACCTCACCCCAACCCCCTGTGGACCACCCGGCCAGGCCGCCGCCCTTTCCGGCCCCTGGCGGAAGGTGGCGGCCCGCCGGGCACGCGTGACCATCCCGCGCGCCCGACAGTTGAATCACGTATGAAGACCGAACCGGCCGTGTTCTCGCGGGCACCACTCGACGGCGAACTCTGGCGCGACGCGTTGACCCACCAGGACACCTGTACCTGCCGGCGCCTGCCCCCGCCCGCGGCGTCGAGCCCCGCCTCCCCGGCCACGGGGCGGCCCGGCGCCGCCAACAGGGCGCCGGGGCTGGTGCGTCACGGCATGCTCGCCCTCTCCACGCTCACGATCGTCGCCGCCGTGCTCACCGTCACCACCAACTGAGCCTCGACCCCGCACGCTGTTCCATGAACGGGAGCCAACACGGTCCCCGCTGCCGGGCCGGCGAGTGGACACGGACCCGCGCCCCGGAGCCCGAACGGGAGGAACGGGCCGCTCACGCGGGGCGGACGCCCACATTCCACATCGCCGGGGCGTGTCCCTCCACCTCGCAGAATCGTTCTTCCGTCATGATCACCACGCCTCACCCGGCGACCTCCGCCCCCGGCGCCCCGCCGCCCCGACGGTCGCGACCCCACCCGCACGGCGTCGGCACTCCCCGGACCCGGGCGTGAACGGCCCGCCCGCCTGCCAGGGCTGCTCGCACCCCTTGTACACGGTCTGCACGCGCGAGTCCGGTGCGGGAACGACGGCCACCCAGTGGGAAGTCGACCACGCCTTTCCCGGCCGGTGCACGTACACCCCCATGTTTCCGCTGACCGGTTCCGCCGGCGACGTCCACGACCTGCCCTACGCGGAACACGTCCTGCGCCGGCGAGACTGAACGCCCCCGGGTGCGCCCGCCGACCGGTCCCGACCCCGGCAGGCGCACCCGGCGCCCCCTCACGCGAGATCCCGCCCGGCTCCGGGCGCGCGACGAACGTGCCCCCGGGGCCGTCCCCGTACGGCGCGCCCCTCGTCCGACCCGCCGCTTACAAGCCTCCTTTTGCCGGTCCCCGTCACGGACGCGCCCGGCACGGACGGTTCTCCCGGGCCTGGAAGGCACCGGTCCACGCGGAGCACCCGTGATCGTCCCCGGCTTCCGCACGGGTGGCCGAAACACCCTCATTCCACGCCCACTTGGCCGGCGCGGTTGTTTGGCGAACGCCTAACCGAGTAGGGGTACAGACGTGCGTCCACCGTTCTCCGTCGTGCTCTAGTTGCCCCTGGCCCGTCCGTGGCGTCACCGCGTACGGACCTCCGCCGACGACGCCGTTGCACCACGCGGCGTCTCCCTCGACCGCAGGAGCACCATGACCCCGATCCTCTTCGTCTACGCCAAGGGCGGCCCTCCGCTGGAGTACGCGCTGCCGAGAATGGCGGCCCACGCCGACGTGCACGTCCTGGCGCTCGCGCCGCTGCCTCGAACCACCGAGTCGGTCTGGCTGCCCGGGTGCGCGTCGGTCACCGAGGTGCGGCCGCACGAGGGGGTGGAACTGGTCGACCTGATCTGTTCCCACGCCCGCCGCGTCGGCGCCGCCGCGGTGCTGACCCTGTCGGAGTACGCGGTGGTGGCCGTGGCCCACGCCGCCCGAAGGCTCGGACTGCGCGGCGCCGGGGAGGGGGTCGTGGGGGCCCGGGACAAGCGTCTGATGCGTCGGATCTGGCGTGACGCGGGGGTACCGGTGCCGGGGTTCACGGAGGTGCACGCGCCGGAGGACATCGCGACCGCCTTCGCGCAGTTGACGCCACCGCTCCTCCTGAAGGCCGCCTGGAGCGCGGGCTCCACGGCCCACCTCACCGTGTGGAACGAGCAACAGGCCGAGGAGGCGTGGAAGACCGGTCGCTCCGTCATGGAGGCCTCGTCCGCGCAGGGCTACGCGGAACTGCACGCCGCCGACGAGGGCGTGAGTGATTTCCTGCTGGAGGAGATCGTGACCGGGAAGGCCTCCGACTGGTTCGACGGGGCCGGTTGGGGCGACTACGTGAGCGTGGAGGGGATCGTCGCCGACGGCCGCTACCACCCGCTGTGCATCACCGGGCGGATGCCCACCATCGCGCCCTTCACCGAACGCGCCAGCCTGGCTCCGGCGGCTCTCCCCCACGCCCTTCAGCGCCGGATCGAGGAGGTGTCGCGCGCCGCCGTCGACGCGCTCGGCCTCGACACCTGTGCCACCCACACCGAGATCAAACTCGGCGCGGACGGGGCCGTGTGGCTGATCGAGACCGCGGCCCGGTTCGGCGGGGTGATGACCACACGGCAGGTCGAGACCGTCTTCGGTCTCGACATGATCGGCATGCTGGTGCGCCAGTTGCTCGGCCGGGACGTCGACTACCCGCGGCGGATGCTGACCGGGGGCGAGGGGGCGGCCGGCTCGCTCGTCGTCCTCGCCGTCGACCCCGAGGGCCGCCCCTGGAGCGAACTGCCGGCCTGGGACTTCGATGCGGTCGACTGGTCCGCCCTGCTCACGCCCGGCTCCCGCGTCGAGTTGGTGCGGGAGCACAGCCTCCCCCCGGGCAGCCCGGTACCGGCGTACGAGGAGGCGGGGGGCGCCAATTCCATGGCGGCGCTGTGCTTCCTCACCGCCGCGTCCGGGCCGGACCTGCTCGCCGACTGCGGCCGGATCCTCGCCGCCCTGCCGCACGCCCTGGCCGCTCCGTCCGCCGACCGCCCGACGCCCGGGAGCACCGTATGACGAACGCAGGCACCACCCTCCCCGTACCGTCCCCCCGGGGCGCCGCCGTGGACACCCTGCTCACGCTGCCCCTCTTCGAGCAGCTGGCCGGGGTGCTGGGCGGGCACCCGTACGTGAAGGTCGTCGTGGACCGGGAGCAAGGCGTTTGGCACGTCCTCGACAGCGCCGTGCACTCCTTCCACGTCAACTACATAGCCACCGAGATCCAGGGGCTGACCCTCGAACAACTCGACGCCCGGCTCGATCAGTTCAACCACGACGTCTACCAGGACCCCGGGCGACGGTTCCTGCTCGGCGTCCTGTCGCTGCACTCCCGGGGAGGCCCTGAGCAGCACGAGCCGTTCATGGTCCTGGAGACCACCGAGGCCGACACCATGGGCGCCGACCTGCTGATCGAGTTCCACGCCTTCGTGCGGGCCCATCTCGATCCCGCGCTGGAGCTGCTGCTGAAGCCCGCCAACCACGGCCAGGAGAACGCCCTCGCGGCGGTGCCCGAGACCGTGGTGCCCCGCGCGCGGGGTCACGCGTTGTTCGCGACCGCGCCCTTCGTGCCGTTGACGCTCGCCTCGGCGACCGGCCGGCTGCGCGCCTTCGCCTCGGGCGAGGAGTACCGGGCCGCACGCGCGGACCTGACCTGGTACGACATCGTTGCCATGCCGGTCGTCCCCGACGACATCCCGCGCCTCGCCGGGCTGCTCAACGCACAGCCCACCACCCCGCTGTCGCACACCAACATGCTGGCGGCCGGCTGGGGCATCCCCAACGCCATCGTCCGGGGCATCCTCGACACGATCGCCGACGAGAAACTGGACGGCGCCTGGGTCCGTTACGAGGTCACCGCCGACTCCTTCGTCGTCGAACGCGCCGAGGAACCGGCGGATCTCGCCGAACCGACCTGGCACACGCAGCGGGTCCGCCTCGACGCCCCGCACGTGACGGACGTACCGCTCGTGCCGCTGTCCGCGTTGCGTGCCGGCGACCGGAACCGCTACGGCACCAAGGCGGCCAACCTCGGGGAACTGCACCACGTACTGCGCCACGGCTCCGGCCGGCTGACCGGCTACTACTCCGTGCCGCGCCCGCCCCGGGCGGATCTGCTCGGTCATCTGGGCGCCCGGCTGCGGATGCCCGCCGACGGTGATCTCGCCCAGTACGCCGGTGAGTTCCTGGCCCGACACGTCCGGGCGCCGGCGGGGATCGCCGTGCCCTTCTCGGTCCAGCAGCGTTTCCTGGACTCCTCGCCGGCGGTGCAACAGAGCATCGGCAAGCTGAAGATGGCGCTGGAGCTGAACGCGATGGACGCCGTGGACACGGTCTGCGTGCAGTTGCAGCACCTGGTGCGCACCCTGCCGGTGCCCGAGGACCTGGTGCGCGCCCTGGACACGCAGGTGGTCGAGCACCTGGCGGGCACGAGTCGCTTCGCCGTGCGTTCCTCGTCGAACGCCGAGGACCTGCCGGGCTTCTCCGCGGCCGGCATCTACGAGTCCCACACCAAGGTCACCGATCTGCCGGGGCTGTTGGACGCGATCCGTCAGGTGTGGGCCTCGCTGCTGTCCCCGCGCAGCGTGCGGCTGCGCCATCAGGCCGGCATCTCGCTGGACGACACGTACATGGGGGTGATCGTCCAGCGCTACGAGCCGTCCCCGCTCGGCGGGGTCATGGTCACCTGCAATCCCACCAACCGGGCCGACTTCCGGAACGTGTACCTGAACTGCGCGCACGGTTCCACGGCCGACGTCGTCGACGGCCGGACGATGCCCCTGCAGTACCTGTACAACACCGTCGAGGGCGGCGGTCGGACGATCTCCCTCGGCGCGGCCGAGGAGGACCTGGATCTGGAGACGCAGGCCCATCTGGGCCGGCTGGCGCTGGCGGGCCGTCTGCTCCAGTCCCATTTCGCCGCGGACTACACCTTCGCCGGACCGCTCGACGTCGAGTGGCTGCTCGGGCCGGGGGGCGCGCTCCACATCCTCCAGCTCAGGCCGTACAGCGCCTGACCCCGCCCGCACTCCCCCGCGTACCGCCCCACCCGAAGGTCTCCTCCATGCCCATCTCCCTGCGCGCACGCGTGAAGCGCCGCGTCCGCCCGCCCGCCGCGGTGCTCCGCGTGATCCGCCTGAACAACGGCTTCCAACTCCTGTTCAACCTGCTGTGGTGGATGCCGGTCTTCTACCAGTACCAGAAGCAGGCGGGTCTGTCGGACAGCCAGATCTTCGGCATCCAGAGCGTCTACTACGTGGCGTTCTGCCTGCTGGAGATACCCACCGGCTTCATCGCCGACCGCATCGGACAGCGCCGCTGCATGCAGCTCGGGGCGGCCGTGATGGTCGCCGCGAACCTCCTCCCGGTCGCCTGGCCCTCCTTCGTGGGTTTCATGGCGCACTTCCTGGCCATCGCCGCCGCCCGCTCGCTGGTGTCCGGCGCCTCCAGCGCGTACCTGTACGAGTACCTGCACGAGCACGGTGCGGGAGAGCACTACGTGCAGGCCGAGGGGACGGCCCGGGCGCTCGGCCTCTGGGCCAAGATCGCCTGCTGGCCGTTGGTCGGCGTCCTGATGCACGTCCGGCACGAGGCCCCGTACGTGCTGACCGCGCTCTCCACGCTCGGCTCGCTGGCCTGCGCGGCGGCCCTCCCGGCCATCGCGGAACGACACGGCGACCCGCGGGCGGCGGCGGAACGCCTCGGACTCCTCGCTTCCGCCCGCCAGGCCCTGAAGGTGCTCGGGACGTCGCGGTCGCTGGGGCCGCTGATGGTGCAGGGCGTGGCCGTCTTCACGCTCGCGCGGATCTGCCAGGTCAACCTCTTCCAACCGCTGCTCCTGGAGAAGGACCTCCCGGTCGCCGATCACGGTGCGGTGCTGTCGGCGATGACGGTCGCCGAGGCCGTCGGATCGGCCCGGACCGGCTGGTTGCGCGGCAGGCTCTCCGACACCACGGTGGTGACCGTCCTGAGCGTGGTCATGGCGCTCACCCTGGCGGCCACCACGCTGTCGGGGGCCCTGGGCACGATCGTGTGGCTGTGCGTGTTCGCCGCCGCGGCGGGCCTGGCGTATCCGGTGCAACGCAACCTGATCAACGCGGCCATCCCGCCGACCCCCTACCGGGCGACCCTGTTGTCGGTGGAGTCCATCATCGACCGCGGCGTGTGCGCGCTGGTGGCGCTGGCCGTCGGCGCCTACCTCGCGGCGGACCGCCTCGACGCGCTCCTCGTGCACGCGGCGGTGGGGACCTGCCTGCTGCTGCTCGTCGTGGGCGTCCTCCTGCGGCGGTCGCGCCGCGGCGAGGTACGGCAGGCCGTCGGTCAGCGCTGACACGGCGGGTCGGCGGCGCGCGGGGGCCAGGCCCTGGTGTCGAGGATGCCGAGGGTGTAGGCGCGGGCGACCAGGGCCGGGCGCGAGTCCGCGTCGAGTGCTGCGCGCAGTCGGCGCAGGTGGTAGTCCAGCGCCTGGCGGGAGAGTCCCAGGTCGGTGGCGATGGCCGCGTTGGACCGGCCGGCCGCCATCAGGGAGAGGACCCGCAGCTGTACGGGACTCACCCGGGCGGCGGCGCCGAACTCGACGCTCACCGAGGTCAGTACGGCCGACACCCGATCGGGAGCGCCCTGGCGCCGGACCACCGCGAGGTCGGCCCGCAGGACCTTGCTCTCGCCCGAGGCCGTGCCGCAGACCATGGAACAGGTGCGCCGGGACGCCTTGCCGGCGACCAGGTCCACCCACGCGCGGCGCACCGCCCGGGCGTCACCGCGCAGGTGCCCGATCGCGGGGGTGCCCTCCAGGGAGGCGCGGTCGCCCCCGAGCAGTTCCGCGACTCCCCCGCTGACCCGCTGTACGCGGCCGCGCAGGTCCAGGGTCACGATGGCCAGCCCCGAACGCTCCCACAGGGCGTGGAGTTCCTCGGCGGCCTCGGCCTTGTCCGCCAGGGCCTTGGCCTGGTCGGTGACGTCTGTGTAGATGCCGCCGACGCGCGGGCCCCGGCCGTGGTCCAGGACGAACCGGTGCCCGGTGACCTGGCGGGGCGTCCCGTCGGGATGCCGGAAGACGAGGGTGTGGCGGACCGGCCGGCGGGACGACAGCACCTCGCGGTCCAGGGCCCGGAACCTGGCCGCGTCGTCGGGGGCGTCGATCTCCTCCACGGTGCGGCCGACCACGGCGTGCGACTCCATGCGGTAGAGGTGGGCGTAGGCCGCGTTCACCCACAGGTACCGGCCCTGTCCGTCACGGATGAAGGCGGGCGCCGGGGCGTACGCGGCGAGTGCCTCGAACCATCGCGCCGCTTCGGGAACGTCCCGGTCGCCGCCCGCGCCCCGTGCCTCCGCGCCCCGTGCCGGCTCCCCGCCCCCGCCGGCCGCCGGCCGTACCTGCCCGTGTTCGTTCTTCGCGTACATGCCTGTTTCTGTCTCTCGGGTCTCCGCTCGCGACCCGCCCTCCCCGGGACGCGGTCGCTCCCGTCGGGCGTACGTGTGTGCGCTGCGCTTCGCGCGCCGTGGACGCTCCGGACGGGAGGTCAACTTAACCGGTTTTGAGCGAAGTTGCGGGGCCGGCAAACGGAATGTCCTGTTCCCGCCCTTCTCGAACTCCCCTTCATTCCCAGCGGACTTGGTCCAGACCTATTGACCGTCGCTGTGGACCTCCCTAGCGTCTGGACCACCACCCCACGCACCTCCCCGGGTTCCCCACAGTCCAGGAGGCACCTCGCCATGCTCTCTCGCGGTTCACGTCTGTTGATGGCCGGCCTGGCCACCGCCCTCGCCGTGCCGAACCTGATCGCGGCCGGCCCCGGCTCCGCCCCGGACCCGGCCCCGCGGGCCGACACCTGCGCCGTCAAGTCGAGGCCCGTGGGCAAGGTCCTGCAGGGCTACTGGGAGAACTGGGACGGGGCCGCCAACGGCGTACACCCGCCCCTCGGCTGGATTCCGATCACCGACAGCCGCATCCAGGGCCACGGCTACAACGTGCTCAACGCGGCGTTCCCGGTCATCCGCTCGGACGGCACCGTCCTGTGGGAGGACGGGATGGACTCCACGGTGAAGGTGCCCACACCGACCGAGATGTGCCAGGCAAAGGCGTCCGGTCAGACCGTCCTGATGTCCATCGGCGGCGCGGCGGCGGGCATCGACCTCAGCTCCAGTGCCGTCGCCGACCGGTTCGTCGCGACGGTCGTGCCGATCCTGCAGAAGTACAACTTCGACGGCATCGACATCGACATCGAGACCGGCCTCGTCGGCAGCGGCAGCATCACCACGCTGTCGGCCTCGCAGGCCAACCTCATCCGCATCATCGACGGCGTGCTCGCCCGGATGCCCGCGAACTTCGGCCTCACGATGGCGCCCGAGACGGCGTACGTCACCGGCGGCAGCGTGGCGTACGGCTCGATCTGGGGCGCCTATCTCCCCATCGTGAAGAAGTACGCCGACAACGGCCGCCTGTGGTGGCTGAACATGCAGTACTACAACGGCAGCATGTACGGCTGCTCGGGCGACTCCTACCCGGCCGGCACCGTCCAGGGCTTCACGGCCCAGACCGACTGCCTCAACAAGGGCCTCGTGATCCAGGGCACCACCATCAAGGTCCCGTACGACAAGCAGGTCCCCGGGCTTCCGGCCCAGCCGGGCGCCGGCGGCGGCCACATGGCCCCGAGCCTGGTGGCGCAGGCCTGGAACAGGTACGGGAACGGCCTGAAGGGCCTGATGACCTGGTCCGTCAACTGGGACGGCGCCAAGAACTGGACCTTCGGCAACAACGTGAAGGCGATCCAGGGCCGCTGACCACCCCCGGGCCGGCCCGACCCCGACCGCCCCGCCCTGCCCCACCCGCGCAAAGGGACGACGCTCGACCGCGGCGCCGCACGCGCCGCGGGGGGGGGGGGGCCCGTTGGGCGGGGCAAAAGGGCACCCACCGCCCCCCCCGGGGCCGGGGGGGCGGGCCGCAGGCCCCCCCCGGTGCCC